>CAZCON010000022.1:0-11144 GCA_964500085.1 uncultured Lachnospiraceae bacterium | reverse complement strand
GAGAAGAGGAAGAATGCGAACGCGCCCGCGACCGAGCGGCGGGAAGCCGCGAGGTTCGGGCAGCGCGAAGCGCGAGCCAACGAGAAGAGGAAGAATGCGAACGCGCCCGCGACCGAGCGGCGGGAAGCCGCGAGGTGCCACAACGTCCGGTGGACGTTGGTACTGGCAGGACCGAAGTGAAACGTAAACCGTTGGTATTGGACGGACCGGAACGAAGTGCAGACCGGGCAGCGCGAAGAGGAAGGGAGGAAGCGTTATGGGCTTGATGAGTTCATTGTATATTGGTGTTTCTGGTCTTAGAACCAGCCAGAACGCGTTAAATACAACCTCACATAACATTACCAATGCCGAAACGGAAGGCTTTGTCAGACAGCAGACGGTAATGATGGACTCTATGTATAACACTGTGGGAGGAAATAAGATTTCTTCCTGGCAGATTGGTCTTGGGGCAGAAACGCAGGTGGTAAAGCAGGTACGTGATCAGTTTCTGGATCAGGCATACCGCAAGGAGACGGGAAGGCAGGGCTTTTATCAGGTACAGTATGAGGCTGCCTATGAGATGCAGGAGGTTATGGGAGAGTTAGAGGGCGTTCAGTTTCAGAATTCTATTAAAGATTTCTGGGTAGCCTTGCAGGAGCTGGCAAAGGAGCCTGACAGTATTGTGACACGTGCGACTCTGATTCAGAGCGGCGTCAATTTTGTTCAGCATGCAGAAAATATTTTTGAACAGATTCAGACCTATCAGATTGATTTAAATACACAGATTCAGACAAAGGTAGATCGGATTAATACAATTGGCGATGAAATAAGGGAGCTGAATAATAAGATTCGATTTTATGAATGTACCGGTACGGAGCGTGCAAATGATTTGCGCGATGCGCGGAACCAGTTTTTGGACGAGCTGGGGGAGCTGGTGGACATCAGTTACACAGAGGAAACAGACGGCAGAGTGTCAATTCGCGTGGAGGAAGTACCGTTTCTTTTAGAGGACAATGTATTTTATATGGCAACGAGGCCGATTTCTGAGGATTCTGAAATGCTGGTGCCGTACTGGCCGTCATTTGGCGATGCAGAGGTGTTTAACTTTGACCGCTCGCCAAATTCCGCAGATGATACAGATATTGGTTCGCTCAAGGGAATTATTCTTGCAAGAGGTCGTAAGGTTGGGAAATATACGGATATTCCGATGAAGCCGTCAGAGGAGGATTTCGAATACGAAGCCTCCTATCAGGAGGCGCTGGCACAGTTTGAGGTGGCAGCAGCACTCTATAACAGGGAAATTAACGATTCGGTCGTTATGGCAACACAGTCGCAGTTTGATCAGCTGATTCATGGTATCGTAACCACCATTAATGATATTCTTTGTCCAAACAGGGAAATCATGCTGGAAAATGGGGAGATTATTAAGGTGCTGGATACGGAGAAGGCTTCCGTGGGTATGGATGAAGAAAAGTCTATGGGCGTGGAGCTCTTTTCCCGTAAGTCGATGGACCGCTATCAGGAGCTGCAGGAGGTGACGCTGGCGGATGGCAGCAAAGAATGGGTTTATATCTATAACGAGGAAGATCCGACAGACAATTATTCCCTGTATACACTGGGAGAAATTGAAATTAATCCGGAGATTTTAAAGGATCGTTCCAAGCTTCCGCTTTCCAAGAATACGAATACGGGAGATTTTGACATCAAGGTAGCGGAAGAACTGCTTTCCGCATGGCAGGCAGATTTTGCTACGTTGAATCCAAATGAACTGTTCTATAACAATTTTAATAATTATTATACCGCATTGATAGGCGAACTCGGTACACGGGGAGAAAAGTATCAGACATTGGCAGAAACACAGGAAGCAATGGCAAACAGTATTCATAATGAGCGTCTGAAGGTTATGGCGGTATCTACGGATGAGGAACTGACAAACCTTATTAAGTATCAGCATGCATATAATGCATCAGCAAGATATATTACCGTAGTGAGTGAAATGATTGAGCATATTATTACGACGCTTGGCGTATAGCTTTGAAATCCGGTTTGGAGGATAGCAGAAAGGAAGTGTGACCGATGGCAAATACATTTTTTGGCTTAGATATTGGAAAGTCGGGTCTGTATACATCACAGAGCGGATTGAATACAACCTCACACAATATTTCTAATATTGAAACAAAGGGCTTTACAAGACAGGTCATCGAACAGAGTGCCGGCAGTGCTCTGCGTGCCTATGGCAGGCATGGTATGGTTGGAACTGGTGTGGACGTGACCTCCATTAAGCAGACGCGAAGTGAGTATTATGACGAGAAGTATCGCAACAACAATTCTATTTACGGCGGGTACTCCACAAAGTCCAATTATATGTCCCAAATCCAGTCGTATTTAAATGAAATTCAGCTGCAGGGCTTCACTACGACCTTTGATGATATGTATGATACGATTCAGGAGCTGGGAAAGGACCCGGCGAATCTTACCGTGAGAACGCAGGTGACAAATGTGGCACAAAGCTTTTGCGAATACTTTAACTCTTTGTATACAAATCTGCAGGCGGTGCAGGAGGACTGTAATTTCGAAATTAAAAACCAGATAGACAGAGTTAATGCGATTGCGGCAGAAATTGCGTCACTGACGAAGCAGATAAATACGGTAGAAATCGGTGGGAGCAATGCCAATGATCTTAGGGATGCGCGAAATCTGATGGTGGACGAGCTTTCCAGTATTATCAATGTTACGGTAGAGGAAACGGCTGATGGCCCGGTAGGTTTAAAAACATATGTTGTAAAGGTGGATGGACAGACGCTGGTTGATACCTATGAAATGAACCGGTTAAGCGTGAAGCCGAGAGAAAACCGGAAAAATCAGACGGATGCGGATGGATTGTATGATGTGGTATGGGACAATGGACAACAGTTTAATCCGTATGCTTATACGCAGAGCGGAAGTCTGAAAGCGTTGTTTGAGGTAAGAGACGGGAACAATGCAGATAATCTGCAGGGAACCGTGACTGCATATGTCGGAATGCATTCCGTTACCATGACAAATGCGACTGTGAATCATGAAGCCAAGCTGAATATTCCGGAAAATGGTGAAATTACGATAGGAAATGTGGTATATGAGTACGAAGCCTTTGAAGCATCGATTGATAAAACGACAGGGGAGTATACCTACGAATTCTTTTTAAAAACACCAGTACGTGCTTATGCGGAGGAGGAACTTTCCAGTGTGGGCATTTCGGTAGATTATAAGGGTGTTCCGTATTACATGGAGCAGATGAATGAGTTTTTACGCACCTATGCAAGAAAATTTAATGAGATACATAAATCCGGAGTGGATTTAAATGGAAATGCCGGGCAGGATTTCTTTACGGCTACCAATAAGGTGACTGGTCAGGAGTATAAGCTTGGCAGCTACGGACAGGAGGGGGCAGTCGGCTATGATGCCTATTCCTTCAATTCTCTGACCGGACAGTTTGCAACGGAGGATGTTACGGCAGTGTACAGCTCGTATTATCACATTACGGCAGAAAATATTTGTGTTAATAATGCAATCCAGCATGACTCCAGCATGTTTGCAGCTGCCTCAGAGATTGTAAACGGAGTCGGGAACTATGATAAGGTATCGGAGCTTTTGGAGCTGAAGTCCGATACCAGCATGTTCAAGCAGGGAAAGCCGGCGGCATTTCTACAGACGCTGGTGGCAGAGGTTGGCATTGATACGAAGGCTGCACTGAATTTTGAAAAGAGCCAGAATAATCTGGTAAACTCCATAGATAATCAGCGGCTGTCCGTGGGCGGCGTAGATGCAGAGGAGGAGGCAATGAACCTGATGCGGTATCAGCAGGCATACAATCTTTCGGCACAGGTGATTTCGATTATGAATCAGATTTATAATAAATTAATTAACGAGATGGCTATATAAAGAGAAGAAAAATGCCGATATTAGAAATAGGCAGAAAACAGGAATAAAAAAGGAGGCAGACAGATGCGAATTACAAATAAGATGATGACCAACAATGTGTTGCATAACATCAACAATAATAAGAATCTGCTTTCGACCTTGGAGAATCAGTACTCGACAGGAAAGAAAATACAAAAGCCATCGGATGATCCGATTGTTGCGGTACGTGCCCTGAAGCTACGCACCAATCTGTCTGAGCTGAATCAGTATGCAGAGAAAAATATTCCGGATGCGCTTTCCTGGATGGATACGACAGAGGGCTCTCTGGAGGTTGTAAACGATATTTTGCGCCAGATGAATACCTACTGCAATCAGGGTGCAAATGATCCGTTGACGGCAGAAAACCGGAACAGTATCGTAACGAATCTTGAGGAGCTTAAGCAGCACATTTATCAGGAGGGAAACAGTAACTATGCCGGGCGATATGTGTTTTCAGGCTATAAGACAGATACGCCGTTAGTATTTAATGAGGCGACAGAGGATTACACCTATCAAATTACGGAACCGCTTAGCGGGGAGGATATCAGTATCGAATTTAAAATCGTAAACAACGTGGATATCAACGCGTTTGATAAGAATAATCCGGCGGCGTTTGATAAAACCATGCCAAATCAGATACAGATTTACCGGATGAGGCTTGGCTATGGCAATTTGGAGCCGGGAGCCGCACTGGAATATACGGATGGCAGTACGGACGCAGAGGGGTATCTGGTAAAAACGGCACTTCCGATTACGGAGAAGGCGGTAACGGATGCAGATGCTTATCAGCCGGGAGACGATGAAATCTATTTTATCCGAGAGACCGGAGAATTGATTTATGGAGAAGCGGTTTACGAAAAGGTGCGGAAGTCGGAACACATTGATGTGACCTACACGAAAAAGAGCTTTGATACCAATGATTTGCGACCAGAGCATTATTTTAACTGCACCAGAACGTCAAAGGACGGAACGGAGGTCCTGCACTTTGAAAAAGAGGATTTAAATTACAACAGTGAGGATACCGCCCGTGTTAAGAAAGGGCAGGAGATACAGTATGAGGTAAACTTTAATCAAAAGCTTACAATTAATACGCAGGGAGATGAGGCATTTACCCATGCTATCGGACGTGCGGTCGATGATATCATAAATGCGGTAAGTGATGTAAAGGAAACGGAAGAGAAGATGGCTGAGGTAGAAAAGATGTTAGAGGATACGAATCTGACACCGGAACAGCGGAAGGCTCTGGAGGGAATTAAGGAGCAGCTGACCTCGGAATTTACCCTGCGGACGGATATTATGCAGGCAGCATTTGCAGGGGGACTCTCGGATACGGTTGCCATGCAGGATAAGGTAAATGTAGCCATGTCAGATCTTGGCGGCCGGTATAACCGCCTGTTGTTGACGGAGAGCCGCTTAAATGACCAGCAGGTGGATTTTGAAGATTTGCTTTCCAACAATGAGGATGTGGATCTGGTGGATACGATTATCAAATACAGCTCAGCAGAAACGATTTACAATTCTTCTCTGTCGGCGGCATCGAAGCTGGTACAGACATCCCTGTTGGATTTCCTGTAAGACGGCGTACGAAGAAGAAAGTATCGGGGTAAACGAAAGGAGAAAAGAAAATGCTGGTAAAAACAAAACATTTTGGAGAGGTTGATTTGAATGAAAACAAGGTGATTACCTTTGATGACGGTATCATCGGGTTTGAAGACTGCAAGCGTTATACCATTTTGTATAACAATGAGGATGGCGATGGAAGTACGATTTCATGGCTGCAGAGTCTGGATACTCCGGCGCTTGCGCTTCCGGTGATTAGCCCGCTTACGGTGCTGGCTGATTACAACCCGATTGTGGAGGATGAGGTGCTGCAGCCGCTTGGAGAGCTGACCGAGGAGAATATTATTATTCTTCTTACGTTAAGTGTGCCGGCTGACATTACAAAGATGTCCGCAAATTTGAAGGCACCGCTGATTATTAACGCAGATACAAAAAAAGGTTGTCAGATTATTGCAGAGAACCCAGATTATATGATAAAATACAATATATATGAACAGGTGAAAAAGTGCAAAGAGGCAAAGGGGGAATAAATATGCTGGCCCTGTCAAGAAAAGTGAACGAATCCATCATGATAGGTCATGAGATAGAAATTACCATCCTTGAAATCAAGGGAGAACAGGTAAAAATTGGTATCAATGCGCCAAAATCAGTGCCGCTTTATCGGAAGGAAATTTATGTGCAGATTCAGGAGGCAAACAAAGAAGCTGTTTCTGCCGAAGCGACTCCGGAGATGTTTAAGAATATGTTTTAGCAGCCGCAGAGCTGGTAAAGGAAAAAATAGTGAAAAGTTTCCCGGAGGAGGGTTAACTTTTCACTTTTTTTATCCGATATTTTAAGCAAAGGAATGATTTTCTGTAAGAATGAAATCGACAGAGAATGAAAACAGCGAAAAACATGGAGGTGTAACGTATGAAAATTGATAGTGTGACAACGATGAATCAGCCGGTATACACGGACGTAGCGGCAAATCGTCCGAAGCCGGAGGGAAAGGCCGTACAGACGCAGCCGGCAGAGGCACAGGCAGAACTTCGGGTACAGCAGGCACAGGCAGAAAATCCGGAAAAGAATTCTAAGCGGATAAAGAATGCAGTGGATCACGCAAATCAGACAATGCGCCAGACAAAGACAAAGTGCGAATTTTCCTATCACGAGGAAACAAAGCGGGTATCCATCAAGGTAATTGATGAGGAGACGGAAGAGGTAATTCGTGAAATCCCGCCGGAAGAGACCTTGGAGATGCTTTCCAAGATGTGGGAGCTGGCAGGACTTATGGTAGACGAAAATAGATAAAAGGTCTTTACGGCGATGAAAACTGACAAGCCGGGAAATGGAGGTTGTTATGGGTATTGGATTATCGGGCATGATATCCGGACTTGATACAGATACACTGATTAAGCAGCTGATGTCTGCAGAACGGACCAGAGTTACCAAGGTAGAAAATAAAATTACAAAAAACGAATGGATGACAGAAAAGTGGAAGGGTTTAAACACAAAGATTTATTCTTTGTATACGGGCTCTCTGGCAAAGATGAAGACGCAGGGAAATTATCTGACCAAGAAGACCACTTCCTCTGATGAAAAGGTATTGACGGCAACGGCAGGATCTTCTGCACCGATTGGTACACATTATGTGACGGTGGAATCGGTGGCAAGCTCACAGTATGTAACCGGCGGCACCTTTACTTCTGCTGAGAAGCTGACCAGTAAGTCCAAGCTGGTAGACGCCGGAGTCGCTGCAGGTACAAAGATTTCGATTGCCTGCGGGGATAAGACGGCAGAGCTTGTGGTTGATGAGGATACCACATTTACGAATTTTTCCGATGCATGTAAGAGTGCAGGACTTAACGTAAATTTTGATGAGACAAGACAGTGCCTGTATATCAGTTCCAGACAAAGCGGTACGGAGAACAGCTTTTCCATTACGACCGGTGCGTCGAATGCGACCAGTATGGCTGCAAGGAAGGAGATTTACAAGCTGGTAAATTATGCAGGAATGTCCGCAGAGAAAAAGAAGGAACTGGATAATGCGTTAGCGACAATTGAAGCAAGTGATGCAGATTCCATCCGTGCGGTGCTGGCAAAGGCAGAGAACGGAGAGGAGCTGACGAAGGAGGAGACAGAGCTTAAGACTGCATATGACAGCCTGACGGCTGCCACTCAAAATAACACGGCAGCAGTGCTGGCACGGGAAGAAATGGATGCGGCAATTGCAGAGCAGCTTAAAAATGCAATCGGAAGCGGTACTGCAACGACCATCTACGGGAAAGAGTTTACCGAAGAACAGATTGCAGCTCTGAAAACGGAAGCAGAGCGCATGGCAAAGGTAGAACATGAAACAGCAACCTTTGAAGAGTTTTATGGTGAGAATGAACCTTTGAAGGGTGTGACCTATGCGGATATTCAGAAGCTTCAGGCAAAGGATGCAGCAGAGCTGACGGAGGAAGAAAAGAATCGCTTAACTGCATATGAGGAAAAGGAAACGGAGTTTCTTGCAAAGCTTGGTTCTTATACCGAGGGCAGCGGTTATGCTACGGCAGAATATGAAGCGTTGTATCAGGGAGCGTTACAGGCATTTGCAGAGGATGAGGTTACAAACTACAACAGCTCTGCTGAGGCAGCAGCAGCAGTAGACGCGAGAAAGGCAGAAATTTTAGCGGGAAGCAATGCTGATGTGGAAGCAGCGACAACAGCCCTGCAGGGACAGATTGCCACCTATGCGGATACAGAAAGTTATACGCCGGATGCAGGAGCGCTGGCAGCCATCGGACTTGGTAATATTGATGGAAGCGCAGTGAGCGCAGGAAGCGGAACCGGAGGCATGACTGTATTTGCAGCAAGTGACGCGAAGGTGACGGTCAATGGCGCGGTGATTGAATCCTCCTCCAATGCAATTTCGGTAAATGGTCTCAATCTGAATCTGGTATCTGCGGCACCGGGACAGACGATTTCGGTAAGCGTATCGCAGGATACGGACAGTGTTTATAATATGGTAAAGCAGTTTGTAAAGGAATATAATGAGCTGCTAGAGGAATTAAACAGTGCATATTATGCAGATTCTGCAAGGGGCTACGACCCGTTGACGGATGAGCAGAAGGATGCTATGAGCGAAACAGAGGTTGAGAAGTGGGAAACAAAGATTAAGGATTCCCTGCTTCGCCGTGACAATACACTTGGTTCCCTGCTGAATGCAATGAAGACCTCGTTAAATACCTGTGTAACGGTAAATGGAAAAGACTATGCACTTTCCTCGTTTGGTATTTGTACTACAAAATACACGGAAAAGGGAAAGCTTCACATCTATGGAGACCAAGAGGATTCTGACGGTATGATGTATGATGATAAGCTTCGCGCTGCAATCGAAGAAGATCCGGAAACGGTAATGGAAGTGCTTCAGACAATTTCCAAGAACTTATACGATACACTGGCGGATAAGATGAAGACAACGGAGCTCAGCAGTGCGCTTACTTTTTATAATGACAAGCAGCTGACGAAGGAGCTTACCAGCTATAAGGAAGAGCTGGAAAAGCAGGAGGATCGGTTGGCAGAAATTGAGGATCGTTATTATAAGCAGTTTGCCTCCATGGAAACCGCACTTAGCAAGTTGAGCAGTCAGTCCAGCTCTCTGGCATCTATGCTGGGACTGGGACAATAGACAGGACAAGGTTACGGGAAAGGAAGGTAAATGCTTATGCCACCAACAAATGCAGCAAATTTATATCAGGGAACAAAAATCAATACGGCTTCGCCGGCAGAACTGACGCTTATGCTATATGATGGTGCAATTAAGTTTTGTAATATTGCTATGCTTGGTCTGGAGAAAACGGACTATGAGAAAGCAAGCACCTATATTATCAAGGTTCAGAATATTATTACGGAGTTGCGTTCCACGCTGGATTTCAAGTATTCCACCGCAAAGGACTTTGATGTGATTTATGAGTATATCCTTGGCCTTCTGGTGCAGTCTAATATCAAAAAGGACAAGGAGCTGCTGGAGGATGCGTTAGGGCAGATTCGGAATATGCGTGACCTTTGGAAAGAGGTTATGAGGAAAAACAATTTGTATGTAAGGTAAAAACAGGAGAACAGTCAGGCAGGTCGTCTGGCTGTTCTTGTGGCATAAACTGCAGTTGCCGAAAGGGTGGCAGTGTGGTTTGAACAGTGTAGTTTGATGGAGGTTTACACTTGGAAAGAGAAGAGTTTGGCGTTTGCTTTAAGATATTGGAAAATACAATCGAAAAGAAGGAACAGTATTTAAATGAGCTTCTGCAGCTGACAAGAGAGCAAGAGTCTCTGCTTCTGGCAGAGAGGTTTTCCATGGATGCGTTTTCGGAGCTGATGAGTAAAAAGGAGCCTTATATCGGAAAGATTACAGAATTCGATGCCGGATTCGAAAACGTATTTGCTAAAATGAAGCCGGTTATGGAGAAATACAAAAAAGAGTTTGAACCACGGATTAAAGCGCTACAACAAAGGATAAAGGCGGTGCTGGAGAAGGGAGCTGCGCTTTGTACGCTGGAGGAACAGAACAAAACCCGTTTGGAGTTTTGCCTGAAGGATAAAAAACAGGAAATTAAAAACTTTAAGAGAAGCAGTAAAACCGTAAGCAATTATTATAAAAATATGTCCGGTTCGGTGACAGAGCAATCTTTTTTTATGGATAAGAAGAAGTAGAGGAGGGATTTGCGTGAGAAAGGGAATAGGAAAGCTGGCGGTTCTGTCCGGTATGTTAGCAGTGGCCTTTTGGGGAAGAGCGGGGAGCGCGGAAGCTGCCGGAAATGCGACAATGCTTTCGGACAAAGCAATTCAGGTGAATTATCAGTATGAGTCTATGGAAGTGACAGGCGGGCAGAATACCGTTATTTATTACAGCGATAATGCAAATGCCAGTGAATGGGAAGCAATGCCGGTGAAAAATGGAAAGGCAGTGTTTGATATTTCATGGATTAAATCCGGGGTTACGACCCGTATTTATTTAAAGGGAGATAAGGATACGCTGGTTACAGCACGCTATATTAATGCGGAGGAAAAGCTTTCTGCGGATTTTGTGGGAGATATCTCGGCAGCGGATGTCGTGGATGTTGACGCGTGGAAGAAGGTTTATGACAAGTACCCGAATTTTTCTTCGGAAACAGGTTATATTTTGTTTTTCACAAAGCAGGGCGGTGCTGAAACTGCATTTTTTGACGTGGAGCAGATTGAATGGAAGAAGGGAAGTACAGGAAACTGGCAGCCGTTTGCAAGGCTGAATCTGGCGGAAATGAATGCGAAGGGCGTGACGCTGTTTTTCCGGATTAAGTCGGTCAATGATGAGGAGACGGCGGATGGCATCAGCGGAAAACGCTACAGTTCGGAGGCTAAGGTGATTCTGACTAAGATTTCACAGGCACCCGCAGTAAATGTAAATAATGCCTCTATGACGTTAGGAATTCGTAACGGAATGGAGTATTCTCTGGATAAAAAGGAATGGCATCTGGTACCGACCTACGGAAAAACTGCTACCAGTGATGCAATTTCAGTTCCGGTAATTTCTTTTGATGTACTGCCAACCACTAACCGGCGGGTTACTTCTCTTGCGGTGCCGCTGATATTAGAGGTGGCAGCAAATGCGAAAATTGATGAAGCGCTGATTACGGCAAATCCGGGGAAATATCGGTATGAGACAAATG
>CAZCON010000021.1:0-11423 GCA_964500085.1 uncultured Lachnospiraceae bacterium | reverse complement strand
GAGGAGGAAAAGGTAACCGCAAGACCGGAAAGCAAACCGGCAAGCCGGCACAAAAACTGACGCAGAAAATCATAGGACGTTATCGTTTTCTTTTTAAGCTCCCTGCACTGTACAGCCTTTTCTTCCATAAATACTTCAAAAATACGTGAAACAAGAGAATAGGTCAGCACCATACAAAGGGCTGCCGTCATCATCAGCGCCAGATTGTAGCCATAATTTACCGTAACACCGGAAAGCTTCGTTAAAAAGGTCGCAAAAAACTGTCCCAGATAGTAATAATTGAGAGAGGTGCCGGAAAACCAGAAATCCTCCGGCGGCATATACTCCGACTTCATCATGCTGGTCATAAAGCCGTAATCCATAAAACGCTCAGTACCGTTTGCATCCGGATTAAAGCATTTAAGATAGGTCAGTGCCGCGAATACCGCAAAGAAAAACACCTCATACCACAGTGCCTTCACCGGCACCATGGAGCCGTCCGTAATGCCGAAAACCTCGCCAACGGCAAGCCTTTTCTTTTTACAGAAATAGAAAGTAAGTCCGTAGTTCAGGACTGCACAAAGCGTCAGAATGGCATAACAGCCGACGGTACTGAATTTTATCAGATGAATGGAGGAAAGTACCCATACAAGCCATCCGCTGATGGCAATGCCAAGCACCTTGCCGAAAAAATACCCCCTGTCGGAAAATTTGCGAAACAGCAATGCTGCCAGTGGGTAAAAGGCAAGCCCCATGAGAAGCAGTGTTCTCCACCAGTTCATAAACGGTGCAAAATCCGCAGGCTGAAAACTGTTCTTTGCCGTAGCTCTGATGCACAGGAACACACACACCGCAGATATTGCAAGCGCCAATGTATCATTTCTTTTCTTTTTATTCATATCTTGTACCACATCCTCTGACCGATTTTTATTTTAACGAAGCTCTATCTTTTTTCCTTTTTGCACGCCTGATTCACTACCTTATTTATTCTGATAAAGTCGCCTACTGCCTGCTTTCCGATTTTGAAAATACGCTTCATGTTGATGGAATTAACACCACCCTGGCGTGGGCGGAAAGTAATCGGAATATACTTTACCGGAAGCTTTTTCTTTGCAAAAACAACGGAAATCACCACGTTGGACAAATTGTAATCCTTCGGAATCAACGGAAGCACCTTTTTAAGCTCCTCTGCCTGCATCAGACGGAACGGTGTATTCGCATCCGTAAGCTTTACATGGAAAAGCAAAAAGCAGACAAGCTTTAAGGTCTTGGTCACAAATACTCTGGACGCGCCGTCCTCTCTCTTATTCCGATGCCCGATTACCATTGCATATTCATTACGAAGCTGCCAGAATGCATCAAACTCCTCAGCTTTCGTCTGCCCGTCAGAATCCGTCTGGAAAATAAAATCTGCACCCTGCTCCAACGCATAGTGATATCCGTACAACAGGGTTGCACCATGCCCTCCGTTCGGCTTCGTGATAGCAATAAGCTGCGGAAAACTTTTTTCCGCCTCCTTTAACATCGCATAGGTATTATCCTTACTTCCATCGTCAATAATAACCAGACGGCTCTCCGATCCTGCCTTAACAGCAACCGGATGCCAGTCCTCAATCACACTCTGAATCGTTTCCTGCTCATTATAGGCAGGAATTACAATATATAGCTTATCCATAATATGCTCCTTTTGAAATAGTATAAAAACCTAAGAACCTTTTAAACACCCTGCTTCAGCTTGTTTTCGAACAAATCCAGTGCGCTCCGCACAACTGCATCCATATTGTAATACCGGTATTCTGCCAGTCTGCCGATAAAAAACACCTTCGTTTCCTTGTCCATCTCAGCACGGTACTTTGCAAACTGCTCCTTGTACTCTGCTGTCGGGAAAGGATAATACGGTTCGCCCTCCGAATTCGGATATTCCTTTAAAATAGTCGTCTTATCATGCTTCTGCCCGGTCAGCTTTTTAAACTCCGTGATTCTCGTAAAATCATAATCATTCGGATAATTCACAACCGGAGCCTCCTGATAGGATTCACAATCCTTGGTTTCAAACTCAAAACGAATGCTTCGATATGCCATCCTGCCATACTTATAATCATAAAAATAGTCTGTCGGTCCGGTATAAATCAGCGTCTCATACTCCAGTTCTCCGATAACTTCTTTATAATCTGTATTCAGCAGAAGCTTAATGTTTGAATTCTTTACCATATTTTCACACAGCTTCGTGTAACCATGACGCGGCATTCCCTGATATTTATCCGCAAAATATCTGGTATCACGGTTCGTTCGCACCGGAATCCGGGAAATAATCGAGGTGTCAATTTCCGCCGGATCAAGTCCCCACTGCTTCTTCGTATAGTTTTCAAAAAACTTCCGGTAAATTTCCTCTCCTACCTTGCTTAATGCAACATCCCGGCTCGTCCGAATCTCTGGAATTTCCACCGCCTGCTTCTTAAAAAACTCCTCTACCTCAAACGTACTTAAATTTAAATTATATAACTTATTTACCGTTTCCACCGTAATCGGCATTGGTATCAAATTACCGTCCACATAAGAAAGCACCCTGTGCCAGAAATCATTCCATTCCGTAAACTGACTCAAATAATCGTATACACCCTTGTCATTGGTATGGAAAATATGCGGACCATAATTGTGAATCAGCACACCGTCCTCATTATACGAATCATACACATTTCCGCCGATATGACCGCGCTTTTCAATAACAAGCACCTTCTTGTCCAACACATTGGCAATACGCTCTGCTACCGTCAGGCCTGCAAGCCCCGCACCTACTACTACATAATCGAATTTCATACCATTCTCCTTCCGTTTTGTACATTTTACTGACTTATTCTGCACCATACAAAGCCTCCACTTTACTGGAACAATGGCCGTCCGGTATCATATACCGTTACCTGCCAGTCTCCCTCTCCCTCTGTATACACTGCCTCATAGGCAGAATCAATGACATCCTCATTGACGGAAAACAGGGTACTGGTACGTGCCTCATTGTCCACAATGATATAGCGAATGTTATTTTCCCGAATTAAAAAATCCAGCTCCTCTGTCGTCGCGGCTTCAAACATAGCGATAACCTGACTCTCTCTGTAGCCTGTATCATAGCCTGCCGACCATGCATAATACGGCCAGCCGTAATACAGCATACCGCCGCCAAGTACCACACGATGCAGATGATACCATGAGGATAAAATAATATCGTCAGAATCCGCATTTTCTTTCAGCCACAATGTCAGCGGATCATCCAGCCGGTATACCAGATTATTCTGCGGCTGGTTTCTTCTCTGTACGATTACATACTCAAATACCCCCGTTGCAGTCAGCATAACAGTCAAAAGCACCGCCGTGATGCGGCGCATCAGAATACGATCCTGCAAAACACGGCTGCTTTTTTCCCAAAGCTCTGCTATCACAATTGCAGGAAAAAGAGAAAGCAGCATTTCTGCCATAATAATAAACTTATGATTTACACCGATATCCGGTGTCAGAGACAGGGTAAACGCCATAATAACCGGTGTAAAAAACACAAACACCAGATACCGTTTCACGCCTCTGCCAAGTAGCAGATAGCCAGCTAAAAATACCAGCAGGATTCCCCACAGCTGCCACATATAATCCAATACGCCAAAAAGGGTTTTGTTCTCTGCCAAAAAGCCAAAGTAATAGCCCGGAGAAACCGCAGAGCCCTCTACAAACAAGCGGGACTCCAGCAGGGACAGCACCAGTGCCACACCCGCGGTAATCAGATAATCCAGCCTTCTGTCTGAAACCGCCGCCAAAAAGAACAGCATCACGCAACACGTAATCAATACTGAACCGTTGAAAAAAGCCAGTCCTCCAAGCAGAAGTCCCAGAAACAATGCAGCTACAGGACGTTTCACGCCAAAGGCTCCCTTAGAAAAGAACAGCTCCTTTCCATATGCCCACAGCCGTCCCGGCACTCCGGTAATGTCCGAGGCTTCCCTGTTCTTTTCCTTTATCCTTTTTAACCGTTCCGCCATTGCATACACATACGGCAGAAAAAAATGTAAGGCTAACAGCATCACCGCTATCGCAAAGGCAAGATGACGCTGATTGCAGTACACATTCAGATTCCAAAAGCCCCAGCCTTCATTCTGTGTATAGGATATGAACTCTACCTGTGTCATCAGAGTCTCTTTAAGCTGTCCCTTCGGAATTTCAGCAAGGAAGCGAAAAAAGCTCGGTGAACTGCGAAACAGGAAAAATACCGTGGTAAGATACCCCGCCGGACGCTTTCCGGTCAGCCTTACCGCAAGGGCATACAGCAGAACGCAGGCTGCCACCATGCCAAATATACTTGGCAAATTGAACGCCCAGTCAAGACGCATTCCAAGAAACTCCAAATTTCCCACAAGAAATTGAAACAGAAAATGATACCGGATATCCTCGCCTGCAAAGTGGGAATAGGCGGTCGGAAAATTATTGCCATAGGAAAAGGAACGAATCATTCCCAGATGCGGTGCAAAATCGCTAAACACCGAAAGCCCGACATACAGCTGGTTCTCCTTCACAAACAGGGTCAGAAACATCATCTGTGCCACAAACAGCACAAGCACCAGAAGAAAAATCCATTCTCCTATCGTGATTTTTTTTATCTCTCTTTTAAAGCAGCCCCGCTCCGGCTTTTTCCGAAATTTAAAAAAGAAAAGCACCGCCGTAATGCCTGCAAATAAAAGCATTGTGATTGCGTTTGCAACAGCTAACGGATATTCCTTTCCGGCAAACACCTTGAACACATAGGCCGTCAGATACGTTGCCCATGTCAGCGGAATCACGCCGGTAAGCACCCACGCCGGCACACGCAAAAAATAGGAGGAGAAAGACAGCGATTTCCCATCTAAGGTAGTCTTTCCCACCTGTTGAAAGTTCGGAAGCAGTGTCTCGCACACCGCATAGCCAAATAAAACTCCAAGTAACAAATAAACAACACTGCCCACTACTTTTTTTCCTCTTCCCCGTGACGAATTACGCGTGACGTAAGATAACGAGGCCTTCCTTTAATTTCATGATAAATTTTCATTAAATACAAACCTATAATCCCAAGACTCATCATAATCATACTGCCGATAAACAGCAGCAGCAGAATGACTGTGGTAAAGCCATCCTGTGCATATCCGGCAATTTTCATGTATAAGGTCTGGATACCGAGTACAATGGCGCACAGAAGCATCAGCATACCAAGCATTGTGATACAGTGCAACGGTGCGGAGGTGTATGAGGTCACCGCCGTTACCGCAAGAGTAATCAGGCGCTTAAGAGACCACTTTGAAGCACCGCCGTCTGTTCGTTCTGCCACTTCAAAATGAAAGGATCTTCGCTCAAAGCCAACCCATGCCGACATTCCACGGAAAAAGGTCATGCGCTCCGGCAGCTGTTTCATCGCCTCAACCACCTTGCGATCCAGCAGCTTAAAATCAGAAGCATTATCAAATGCAATCCCCGTCACCTTATTCAGCACTCCATAAAAGAGCTTTGCACAAAAACGGTAGGAGCGTTTTTCCTTTCCTCTTGAGGCTTTCACGCCTTCCACCACCTCTGCGCCCTCTTTCCAGAGCCGCACCATCTCAGGAATATATTCCGGAGGATGCTGCAAATCTGCATCCATAACAATTACCGCAGCTCCGCCTGCTATATCAAGTCCGGCACAAAGTGCCGGCTCCTTACCAAAATTTCTGGAAAGACGTACTGCCGTAATTCTGGCATCCTCTTTTGCCATTCTCTGCATTTCTTCCCATGAATTATCCTTTGAACCGTCATCAATAAGCACAAGCTCATAAGGAATGCCTGCCCTGTCACAAATCTGCCCTATATGCGTCATGGATTTTCGAATATGTGCCCCCTCGTTATAAACCGGAATCACAATCGATACCTTCTCCTGTAACATACCTTCCATTGTTCCTCCTCTATATGGTCACATCCTCTTCGGTAATAATTGTAATGTCTTTTATTGACTGGGACGCATACCCGATAATGCGGTTTGCCTGATTACTTACCAGCCGTTCAAATAAATTCCGAATCCCCCTGGCATTGCCAAAATTCTTCCATTCCTCGGCATTCATTTCGGAAAGCATGCTCTCCACCCTGCTTCTTGCTCCCTCCGTAAGACAAAAGCCGGCCTCGTCTGCCATGGAATCCAGAATTTCCAAAAGCTCCTCCTCAGAATAGTCCGAAAAAGTAATAAATTTATTAAATCGGGAATACAGTCCTGTGTTTGCCTTTAAAAAGCGCTGCATTTCCTCCGTATAGCCCGCAACAATAATCACCAAATCATCTCGGTGATCCTCCATCAGCTTTACCAGTGTATCAATCGCTTCTGCACCGAAATCATTGCTCGCGTTTTCCGGTGCCAGCGCATACGCCTCATCAATAAACAGAACTCCGCCAAGCGCCCGTTCTACCGTTTCCTTTACCTTTAATGCCGTCTGCCCCACATAGCCTGCAACCAGTCCCGAACGATCCGTCTCGGTCAGCGTTCCCTTACTTAAAATACCAAGCTCTCTGTATATCTGCGCCACCAGTCTTGCAACGGTTGTTTTTCCGGTCCCCGGACTTCCGGTAAACACCATATGATAGGACATATTCATCTGCGGCAGCTTGTACTTTTCCCTCAATCGCTTCACCTTGATTAAGTTAATCAGGGACCGGATTTCCTTTTTTACCTCCGGCAGTCCAATCATACGATCCAGCTCTGCTGTCAGGCGGTCAATTTCCTCCTCCGCCCGCTTTTCCTTTATGCTTTGCACCGCATCCTCTGCCGCATCCGCCAGAACCTCCGGCAAAAAGCCCAGTGTCTCCTCCTTTGTCTCATAACGCTCCGTAAACGTCTCTGTCGCAACCGGCGCGCTTACCTCCTGACGGTAATAAAAATATCTCCGCTTATAAGTAGCAAAATCCTCTCCTGCCTCTCTAAGCATGGCGCAACCCTCAGAAAGATTTCCGGAGCACAGCTTCTTGAAAATATATTTACCGTCAATCGTACGGGAAGCGTCCTGATGATTTTCCAAAAACACGGATACCTTGTCAAAATACAGACCGATAAATTTCGAAATCTGCCCGTCTCTGGTTTCGTTCAAATACGCCAGACAAATCATAATATTCAGCAGCGAGTCAAAAAAAAGACCGGTTACTCCTTTTCCTTTCTCCTGATCCCGCAGACAAAACAGCTGTAAAAGAATCGGCGGAGCTTCCAGAAGCTTTGCAGAGCGGCTGATTGCCTCCGTCAAGTTTCCATGCTCCCACGCCTCCTTTAAGCCAAGCATATCCTGTCCGGTAAGTCCCGCAGCAAACAGAAATTCTTCGCGCTTCAAGCGTTTGCCAAATACCATAAACTGTACCATCAGAGACTGTACATACAAATCCAGCACCTCATCCGCAGGAAGCCGGAGCACCTCCTCTGCCTTCGAAAAGTACCCATCTGCCACTAATGAGGCACAATATTCCGAAAGAAGACGGTAGTTATCTCCGGCAATGTGATGCAGCTGCTCATTTGTATATTCCTTTTGCATGCTACCGCTCCTTTCTTCTGATTTTCTCAATTCTTTTCCACAAACATCCATAGTAAGTATACCACTTTTCTCTGAAAAAGAAAAGGGGATTTCGAAACACACGGCAATTTTCCCTTTCTCTAAATGGACTCTGCCATATCATGGATGGTATGTGCCGTATTCTCATCAAACCAGCTCCGGTACAGTTCCTCCGCTTCCTGCTTTTTCAATCCCTTTACAAGCCCGCTTACTGCTTTCAGAATTTCTGCATCTGCATAAATATCACCGATGGCAAATTCCAGCTCTCCGCTTTGACGCACTCCAAAAAAATCCCCCGGTCCCCGGAGACGCAGATCCTCTCCCGCTATTACAAATCCGTCATTGGATTTTTTCAAAATGTCAAGACGCTCCATTACCTCCGGCGAATCACTCCCGCTCATCATGATGCAGTAAGATTCCGCATCTCCCCGTCCTACTCTGCCCCGCAGCTGATGAAGCTGTGCAAGGCCAAAGCGCTCCGCATTTTCTATCAGCATTACTGTAGCGTTCGGTACATTTACACCAACCTCAATCACAGTCGTAGATACTAGCACCTGAATTTCACCCTCTGCAAACCGGTTCATCCGCTCGTTTTTCTCCCTTGCCGCCATTTTCCCGTGCAGATATTCTACCGTAACCTCAGTCCCCAGCGCCTCCCGCAGCTGTTCTGTATAATCCAGTACGTTTTCTGCCTCTGTTGTTTCGCTTTCCTCCACCATAGCACAAATCACATACGCCTGTTTCCCTGCCGCAATCTGCTTTTTTATAAACCGATAGGCAGTTTCCCTGTAACCGGTCCCTACTACACAACTTTTGATTGGCTTTCTTCCCTTAGGAAGCTCATCCACAATCGAAATATCCAAATCTCCATATAAAATAATGGCAAGTGTACGCGGAATCGGCGTAGCGCTCATAACCAGAATATGCGGATGCTCTCCCTTTTCTGAAAACTGTTCTCTTTGACGCACTCCGAACCGATGCTGTTCATCCGTAATGACAAGTCCAAGAGAATGGTATACCACCTTTTCCTGAAACAGCGCCTGCGTTCCGATAATAACCTCCGCAGAACCATCTGCAATTGCTTCCCTCGCTGCCCGCTTCTGCGCTGCCGTCATAGAACCGGTCAGCAGCAGCGTACGTACTCCAAACGCTGAAAACAGACGTACCGCCTCTGCCATATGCTGCCGTGCCAGCACCTCGGTCGGTGCCATCAGTGCCGCCTGATAGCCGGATTTTACCGCTGCAAGCATGGCAAGCATGGCAAGAATGGTTTTTCCGGAGCCGACATCGCCCTGTACCAGCCGTGCCATTGTCCCGCTTCCTGCCATATCCCTTCTGATTTCCTCCCATACCCTTCTCTGAGCCCCCGTCAGTTCATACGGCAGGGAAGCAAGCAGCGCATCACATTCCTCCGTTCTCCGCACCGGACATTCGTTTCCGGTTTTCTCCTTCTGCTCCCTGTAGTGGGCAAGCATCAGCATAAAGCGAAAAAATTCCTCAAATACCAGACGCTTTCTTGCGTCCGCAAGCGTTTCCCTGCTCTTTGGAAAATGAATTTCTTCTACTGCGCTGCGATGTGAAATCAATTCCTGTGCCCTGGCAATTCCTGTCGGCAAAGCATCCTCCTTCTTCTCACATTCCGCAAGCGCTGCCGCCACCGCCTTGGACACCGTACTGTTATGAAGTCCCTCCGTCAAACCGTACACCGGCTGCAGCACCTGTAAAAGCCTCTGGTACTCTTCCCTTTTATATTTCTTCGGCTGTTCCATCACAAGCGCACCCTTCTTCCGCACAATTCGTCCGCGGAACAGATGTCTTGTTCCAAGTGTAAGCTGGTTTTTCATATACGGCTGGTTATACCAGGTCAGCTTCAGACTTCCGGAGGGGTCCTTTACGATACAGGTCAGTACCTGAAGATTGCGGTATTTCGTCACATCGGCACTCTTTACCACTGAGGCCTCTATTGTCACCGTTTTTCCTTCCCTGAGCTCCGCAATCGGTGTCGGAAGCTCATAAGTCTCATAACTCCGCGGATAATACGACAGCAAATCTCCTACCGTAAATACTCCAAGCTTTCCAAGCAGCTTTTCCGTTTTTTCTCCGATTCCCTTAATTCGTGCCACACTGTCTGACTCCTTCATAGCCCTGCCTCCTTCTGATTCTAAAATGCGGAAAAGCCGCGCCTTTCGACGCGGCCATACTTATTCCTAATGCTATCCGGTTTTAGAAAGCGCGAAACACTCCGTATTTAGAAATGCTTCTCTAAAAACTTATCAAGCGGTGCAATCTTTACATCCTTGTTCATAAAAACACATACTGCAAACAGACCAAACAACAGCTTTTCTGCAAGTGCCACAATCATGCTTAAGGTAGAAAGGATTGTGCTAATCACGCTGTAAATCGTGCTGATGACATCTACGGAATACATCCAGCCTCGAATGTTGATAATGCTGAATACATTCGATACCGCATCAATACACAGATTCACCAGAATAAAGCCGATGAAAAATGTAATCGCATACGCTGCATATTTCTTGAGCTTTGCATTTTCCTCTCTCAAAAGCACATAACCGGCTACCAATGCCATTACCGTAAAGCCTGCATATCCGGCTAAAAATACAAGTGCTCCCATCAGGCAAACAGAAATCCCTAACTTTGTCTTCTCCATTTTCTTATCCTCCTAATCGTTATCTATGACAACACCTTTGTGTATTGTCCGTATCTTATTCCACGGAAATCACATAATAGTAGATTGGCTGTCCCCCCTTGTGTACCTCCACATCTACCTCAGGATGTGCCTCCATCACACGCTCTGCAAGTGCATTTGCTTCCTCCTCTGAGGTCTCCGCTCCGTAATAGAGACTGATGAGCTCAGAGTCCTCCTCCATCAGACTCTCCAACAGCTCATAGGTAACCTCTGCAATATCACTGCCTACGGAAAGAATCGTCTTGTCGCCGATTCCCATATAATCGCCTGCCTTGATGTCCTTGCCATCCATGGAAGTGTCACGAACCGCATAGGTCACCTGACCGGTCTTTACCTTCTGCATTTCCTCCGTCATGCGCTTTCTGTTTTCCTCTACCGACTTATCCGTCATGTAGTTAATCATCGCTGAGATTCCCTGCGGAACCGTCTTTGACGGAATAACAACGATTTCCTTGTCCTTGGTCAGCTTCATTGCCTGCTCTGCCGCAAGAATAATGTTGGAATTATTCGGCAGAATGAAAATTGTATCTGCATTGACTGCCTCAATGGCTGTCAGCATATCCTCCGTGGACGGGTTCATGGTCTGACCGCCCTCTATGATATAGTCTGTACCGATACCACGGAAAATCTCATTCAGTCCCTCACCAATGGACACCGCTACAAAGCCGACCGGCTTTCTCGGCTCTTCCGGCTTTTTCTGAGCCATCTGACTGGCTCCCTGAATCACACGCTCGTTGTGCTCCTCACGCATATTGTCAATCTTCATTTTGGTAAGTGAACCATAGGTCAGCGCTTTTTGAATTGCAAGCCCCGGATCATTGGTGTGTACATGAACTTTCACAATTTCATCATCGGAAACCACTACAATGGAATCACCGATTGATTCCAGATATGCTTTAAATTTTAACTCTTCCTCCATATCATAATGCTTCTCCAGCATTATGATAAACTCAGTACAATACCCAAACTTAATATCTGCCGTGGAAATGGAATCGTTTGCCGCACCTGTGGCCACTCTCTCTGTCGGCTTTGGAGCTTCCAGCGTAAAATCTACTTCCTTGCCGCTTAACGCGTCAAATATACCTTCCATCACGGTCAAAAGTCCCTGACCGCCGGAATCTACCACGCCGGCCTCCTTTAATACAGGAAGCAGCTCCGGTGTAATATCCAGT
>CAZCON010000020.1:0-11575 GCA_964500085.1 uncultured Lachnospiraceae bacterium | reverse complement strand
GTCCGGAGTTTTTGAACCGTCTGGACGAAACCATCTTCTTTAAGCCGCTTACCAAGGACAATATTGGCGGTATCGTGGAGCTTTTG
Source organism: uncultured Lachnospiraceae bacterium (assembly GCA_964500085.1). Taxonomy (GTDB): domain Bacteria; phylum Bacillota; class Clostridia; order Lachnospirales; family Lachnospiraceae; genus SIG307. Next base: position 11,489 of record CAZCON010000020.1, on the reverse strand, counting down.
CTTGCGGACTTGAACAGGCGTCTGGCGGATAAGGAGCTTACCATTATGCTTACGCCGGAGGCAAAGGATTATGTGATTGCGGAAGCCTACGACCCGGTATACGGGGCGAGACCGCTAAAGCGTTATCTGCAAAAATATGTGGAGACATTAAGTGCAAGACTGATTCTTTCAGATCAGGTGACAGCGGGAGATACGATTGTGATAGATAAGGGGGAAACTGGGTTGGAAGCAAAGAAAAAATAAGGTGTTGCCAAAAGGAAGGGAGAAAGGATGGTTACTGTCAGCCATCCTTTCTCCCTTTTGTGTCTGTTCTGTTACATCATAAGGAACGGATAAGAGCTATTTTACGGTAACATTTGATACCGAGGTCGGCGCAGTGCCGTTATACTGCAAAAAGACGCTCTTGGTCGTGCCGCCTGCAAAGGACGATACCCAGCTTTGATTCTTGATGACAAGGTGTCCGTTTGCGGAGGAATACACGTAGCCGTCACCCCAGGAATTGGAAATGTCAGTGGCAGAATCTAAATCCAATGCGATGCTCCAGCCGCCGGTAAGAGACGCGCCCTCATTCTTCAGAGTGAGTTCTACCTGACCGCCACTGCCCCAGTTATTTACGGACTTGATGGAAGCGGATATGCTGCCGGAGCCTGTGGAAGGAGTCGGAGCCTGAGTTGGCTTCGGGGTAGCGGTCGGAGCGGCAGTCGGAGCCTGAGTCGGCTTCGGGGTGGCAGTCGGAGCCTGAGTCGGCTTCGGGGTAGCGGTCGGCGTATTTCCCGTAGAGTAGCCTGCGTCCGCATATGCCTGCAAAATGGAGTCGTATGCTGCCTTAGTGGAGGTCAGACTTGTATGCAGGGTCGGGGTCTGACCGGAACGCCAGGAAACGCTGTCATATAAGCCCCAAACCGTAAAGCCGGTGATATTGCCGCCGGCCTTTTTAATATCCAGTACACCGGACATTAAATTGTAGCAGTAGGTTGCCTGAGCGGCAGAGCCGGAATTGGTCACGTCAAATTCGGTAATCTGTACCTCAAGACCGGTATCACAGAATTTTTTCAGCGCTGCATTGTAATAGGATGCGCTTGGGAAAGAGGTATCCAGATGGGACTGCATACCGATGCCGTCACAATACTGCGTACCGGAGTTGATATATTTAACCATGGTAACGATGTCGTCTGCAATCATGTAGGTGTTGTAATCATTATAGAATAGGGATACCTGATTGCGGACGCCCTGATTTACCAGTGCTTCATGTGCAAACTGAAATGCTTTTTTTACAAAGCCCGGAGTTGTGCCACCGGCACCATAAACTGCCTCCCAACCGGAATTGGAGGCATGGAAATACTCATTTACAACATCCCATGCGTAGACACAGCTGCCGTAAGGACTGTCGTAAACGTGATTAATCACGGTCTTTACGAAAAATTCCATTCTTGCATCCATAACAGAGGAGCTGACATAAGAGCCGGAGGAGCTGTAGCCGGTACGGAATAACCAGCCCGGAGTCTGACTGTGCCATACCAGAGTGTGTGCTCTCATACCGAGCCCGTTCTCATAACAAAGCTTCATTACCTTATCTACGGTATCAAAGTTAATCTTCGGTATGGTAGCTTCGGTATAGCTGCTCGGAATGTAGTAGCCGAGAGCCCTTGCATCCGCTACGGAAATGAGAGTTGCAGAGGAGCCTAAGATATAGTCCGGCTTCATCTCGTTTTCAAGTGTAATGCTGTTATATTCAGCCTTAATGGCGGCTAAGGTATTGCTGTTCTGTAACTGGGACAGTGACACACAGTTACCGGCACGGCCAAATAAGGAACCGTAAGTATTTAACAGGTTTGCAGAGGAGGAAACGGTTCCGGAGCTGCTGCCGGAGGAGGTACTCTGTTCCACGGAAACATCATACACTGTAACGCTTGCGTTGCTGACCTCTGCCAGCTGCATGATGGCAATCTCAGATACTCTGCCGGAAAGCTCCGGAGTCAGTGTAAATGCAGTTTTTGAAGAACCGGAGCAGTTATATTTTACGTAAGCCTCTTCTCCGGTGGTGTCATAAAGCTTGAAAGCAATGTCCTCAGCAGCCTTTGCGTTAATTGTAATGCTGTTGCATGTGGACATATCGAGCGGCGTTGGAAAACTGTAACGGATTTCCATATACTGCTCTTCAAAGGTGAGATTCAGTGCACCGCTTGAATCGACGCTGTAGGTTGTACCGTAGGAGGTACTGTACGTCAAATCATGAAAGGTGTACCGGGTGGTTGCTGCCTGCGCGAACAGCTTTGTCGGTGCGACAAGTCCCAGCATCAGGCATGCGGCTAACAACAATGGCAGCCATTTTCTTTTTTTCATGTAAAGCCCCTTTCTTGTGGTGTTTTCATAAAAAGGAATTTCCCATAATAATTCCTGTATAATTTATGAAAACGGTGTCATTAGGTTCCGGAGAACAGTTTCCGAAACAGAAGACAGAAAACCTTCCTTTCAGAAACGCTCTCGTGTTTTATTGTAATATACAATAAAAGGACAGTCAAGTAAATTTAACAAACAATATAGAAAGTCACAGAAATAATTTCTGTATATTACGACATTTTTTAGATGTAAAAATCGAAATAAAAAATATAAAATGGTATTGACAAATGCTAATGATGTATATATACTGTATATATCGGCATACACAGTATATATACATCATTGTACATTACAGGTACAAGGAAAGGGGATTATAATGGAAAGAAAACAGTTGAAGCCGTGGCATGGCGTAGTGGGTTTTGTAATTATGATGGTAATCTTTTGCGTCATCGTCATTCCGGTACAGGGATATCTTGGTCTGATTGGTGTAGGAATTACGGAATTATTGCTGCTGGGGATGGCCCTCCTTGCTGCAAAGCTGACAAAGCAGGATTTCAAGGAGGTATTTCCGATACACAGGCCGAAGGGAAGAGAAGTCTTTGGAACTATTTTATGCTGGTTTGGAATTTTTCTACTGGCAGCGGTCGGAAATCTGGTTTTGTCTGTGCTGTTTACGGAGCAGATGGAGGGAACCACGGAAAATCTGAATGCGGTGATTACCGATGGCTCGATTTGGCTCAGCTTCATTATTGTATCCCTGCTGCCGGCAATCTGCGAGGAGGCGGTACACCGCGGATTTATCCAGCATACGTTCCGGAGCGTGAAACGGGAATGGATAACGGTACTTGCCATGGGACTGATTTTTGGCATATTCCATATGGACCCGATGCGTTTTCTCGGTACGGCCGTGCTTGGCGCAGGACTGACCTGGGTAATGCTGAAAACGAAAAATATGATATATCCGTGCCTGTTTCACGGATGGAACAACCTGTTTGCGCTGCTGGCAAACTTTGCCGTGACGATATCCTCTGGGCTGGTGTCCGACGGACAGACAGAGGCGGTCAATGAGACGGTAACGCAGATGCTCAGCGGAGAAAAGCTGTATTTGATTTCCCTTGGTTATTATCTGCTGATGGCAGCAGTGGCGCCGCTTCTTTTGGTTGGCGGTACGGCACTGTTAAAGCCAAAGGGAGAAAAGATGAAGACAAAATATGTGGTAATTGCGTTGATCCTTGGGGCTGCTCTGGCACTTGCGGGCATTGCAACTCTGGTATGTAATTTTGAAGTACTTTTGGAGCTTTCCGGTATTTCTATGGAAGACCTCGGAATATAGTTGAGAAGAAAGGAAAGGAGTATCAAAATGGTAGAAATTAAGAACCTGACGAAGGTGTATAAGCTGAGTAAAAAGAAGATGGCAGAGCTGAAAACAAAGGAAACGCTTAAGAAGGCGGCAGATCATGTTTCCCTGACGGCAAAGCCGGGAGAAATCTATGGACTGCTTGGACCAAACGGCGCAGGAAAAACGACCACGCTTCGTTGCGTGGCGACCCTGTTAAAGCCGACGGAGGGAACGGTCAGTGTCTGTGGTCATGACACGGTAGCGGAGCCGGAAAAGGTAAGGGAATACATCGGCTTTCTGACGAATGAAATCAAGCTTGACCCGCATTTTACGCCGAAGTATCTGTTTCACTTTTTCGGCAGGATGCATGGGGTAGACGAAAAAACACTGGAGGCGCGCCGTAAGGAGCTGTTTTCGTATTTTGGCATTACGGAGTTTGAGGATAAAAAGATAGAGAACCTGTCCACCGGTATGAAGCAGAAGGCCTCCATAGCGGTCAGTCTGGTGCATGACCCGCAGGTGGTTATTTTTGACGAGCCGACCAACGGTCTGGATATTATTACGGCACGCAACGTCACGGATTTGCTTGCAAAGCTCCGTGATGAGGGAAAGCTGGTCATCATTTCCACCCACATTATGTCCGAGGCGGAAAAGCTCTGTGACCGTATCGGCATTATTATTGACGGTAAAATGATTACCGAGGGTACGATTAGCGAGGTGCTTGCCGAAACGGAGTCAGCCGATTTGGAGGACGCTTTTTTCAATCTTTACAGGGTTCATCATAAGGAGGATAAATAAATGAGGGATATATTCAAAAAAGAGATTTATCGTGTGTTTAGTGATAAAAAAATGATTTTCTCCCTGTTTGTATTGCCGCTGGTGTTAATGGTGGGGCTGTACGGACTGATGGGCGTTCTGATGAAAAATATGATTTCCGATATTGAGGAGCATATCGGAACGGTTTATGTACAGAATGCACCGGCAGAGATAAAAACGCTAATTTCGCAAAGCGGATATCTGAACACGGCAGAGGTAACTTATCTGGAGGCAGATACTCCGGCAGAGGAAATCGAAGAAATCCGCGCGAAGATTTTAGACGGAGAAGTGGAGCTGTTAGTCAGCTTTGAGGACGATTTCATGGAAAAGGCCGCATCCTATGCCAACGTGGGTGATGTGATTCCACAGGTGAAGGCGGGCTACAACTCTTCAGAAAATTATTCAAGCGCTGCTGCAGGCAATTTTGAAAGCATGGTGCTGTCACCACTTGAAACAATGCTTTTGCAGAACCGGTTCGGTAATCTGGATTTGCTGACGGTGTTCCAGCTGGAGCAGGAGGAGATTATCAACGAGGAAAAGGCAGGAGCTGAGTTCCTTGCCGTGATGCTTCCATACCTGATTGTATTTATGCTGTTTGCAAGTGCGATGGGAATTTGCGTGGATGCCATTGCTGGGGAAAAGGAACGTGGAACGATGGCAAGTATGCTGCTGACGCCGGTGAAGCGAAGCTCCATTGTATTTGGTAAGCTGTTTGCGCTTTCTTTGCTTTCGATTCTGTCCTCGCTGATATATGCGGGTTCTACCATTTTTGGTATGCCGCTTATGATGGGCGGAGTGGAAGAGGAAGCCGGAGGACTTCCGATGAATTTATCCCTGTCCCCGTTACAGGCAATCGAATTGATTGTTCTTATGGTAAGTCTTGTATTGGTATATGTGGCAGCTCTTTGCCTCCTTTCCGTATTTGCGAAGAATGCGAAGGAAGCAAGCGCATATGTTATGCCGCTCTATATGGTGGTTCTGGTGCTTGGCATGATGACAATGTTCAGCGGCAGCGGCGCACCGGCAGAGAGTACCTTTGCGATTCCGGTATATGGAACGGCAGTTGCCATTCAGAACATTGTAATGAGTGAAATCACAGTCGTACAGTTTGGTATGAATGTAGCAAGTAACCTTGCATGCACGCTCCTTATCGTGGCTGCGGTATCAAAGGTATTTAACAATGAAAAAGTAATGTTAAATGCGTAAGAAAAAGTAGTTTAATGATGCAATAGGATTTTTCGTTGACAGAATTATTGAGACAGCCGCAGGCACTTTTGGATATGTGGCAGTGCTAGTTGCGGTTCGGGATGTGATGAATATGAACTGGAAGAAGAGGGAAAAGAGAAAATCTACCAAAGCTGTGGAATCGCATACCATTATCCTAAGAGCGGGAAGCAATACAGGATTCTGATTCACAAAAGAACCATAATAAAGTGGTGGGAGATACGGTGTATGTAGTTCATTTGATTATGGGAGGTCTGATTTTAGCCGGATGCATTATTGTGACGGTGCTCGCCTGGTGAACTATCGTTGAGTGCTGTCTGTGCGGATTGTTTAAAAGTACAGCTTATGGGCATACTGTTACCAAAAAGAAAAGGAATGGGTGATGGTATGGAACAAAGAAATGTAAAGAAAAAAAATGCGGTAGAAACAGGAACCGTGCTCCACGGAAAAGAGTCAGACCAGACTGCGGAGGAAAAAAAGGAAAAGAGAGAGGCGGAAAAACAGCGGGACGAAAAGATTTCTGAGTACGGACAAACCGTATTAAATGCGGAGGAGCCGGGAAGAAAAATCCATCTTTTATCGATTATTGGAGAAATTGAGGGACATGAGTGTGCTGCACAGAATATGAAAACCACGAAGTATGAGCATGTACTTCCACAGCTTGCGGCGATTGAGGATGACAAAACCATCGGAGGGCTTTTGGTGCTCCTGAATACGGTGGGAGGAGACGTGGAAAGCGGGCTTGCCATTGCCGAGATGATTGCGTCTCTTAGTAAGCCAACGGTTTCCCTTGTGCTTGGCGGAGGACATTCCATCGGTGTGCCGCTTGCAGTTTCCACGGATTATTCCTTTATCGTGCCGACCGGAACGATGATTGTACATCCGGTTCGTATGAGCGGTATGGTAATCGGAGCGCCGCAGACCTACGAATATTTCCGGCGTATTCAGGATCGTATCACCGGTTTTATTGCTTCGCACAGCAGGGTGAAAAAGGAACGCATTGAGGAAATGATGTTAAAGGAGGGAGAGCTGACAAAGGACCTCGGCACGATTCTGGTAGGCGAAGACGCAGTGAGGGAAGGCTTTATTGATGAGGTGGGAGGCATTGAAGCAGCCATGCGGAAAATAAAAGAAAGGATGGGGGAAAAAACCATCTGAGCTTTTATTTTGCCTTCCCTTCTGAATACAGCAGCAGTGTCAGATTTTTATTTTCTTTTGCGGAATCCTTTAATACGTCCAAAAAGAGTTCTCCGTATTCTCCGGCCTTTTCAACGAGCGGAGCCGTATAGGTGACCGTGATGCGGAGCGGCTGCGCGATTTCGCACAGGCAGTCGTGAAGAGCGTCCAGATTTCTGCCGTAGTAGGCAGGCAGCCGGAGCTTTCGTGCAAGGTAGGCGTGCATGGCTTCCTTTGTTGTCATTTGATTGCCGCTTAGTGTTACCCGTCGTTCCATAGGTTTCTCCTTTAATAGAGCTGTGTAAACGATTCGTAGTGGTCGTCGGTATAATAAATCAAACCGTCATTGGAGTAAAGAATGCGTTCCGCACCGCGGTAGCCGCCGTAGTAATTCACATCGCATTCGTACCACTGCCGTCCGTCTGCCTTTGGAAGCAGACCCTCGTAGTTGCCGAATTTATCGCCGCCGATGGACATTTCATCCGTAACGTCCCAAAGATTACCTTCACTGCTGACCCAGCCGAGCTTTGTCGCTTCGTTTTTTGTAATGAAGTTGGAAGGGAGTCTGTGGAAGGTGTGAAGATAGGCAGCCACCAGCTCCGGAGTACTGTAAACGCCGTCCTCCTCCACAAGGTCAGCCGGCGCCTTTGTCGGTGCAACGGTTGGTGCCTGCGTGGCGGCTGCTTCGGCAGTCAGTGTGGGAGTGCCTGCAGAGTCCGGTTCTGCGTCAGCAGCAGAAGTCACCGTCATATCAGGCGTGCTCCCTGTGATTGCAGGGGTGAGGCTCTCCGGTACATCGTTTAAGCCATCGGCGTCCGGACTGCCGTTTTCCGAACCTGTGGCAAACAGACTGCCAACGACCTGCCCGATATCCTTTCCGGTGGCAAGTGCCAGTACGATGGCGATAAGTATTGCAAGAAAAGAAGCACCTAGCTTCTTTTGTTTTTTTGTAAGCTTATTCATGTCAAAATCCTCCGTATGCCTGATTGGAACAGTATAGCATGAAAGGGGGAGTTTTGTCAAAGTTTATATCAGGGTTGTGAAGCCTTCGGAATGTGGGTATACTGTTATCAGAAGTATAAAATGAACGGAGGTATGGGATGAAACGGAAGAAAGCACAGGAGCTGTTACAGGAGGCAATAGAAGGGCAGGAGCAGCTGGTTTCCTGGCGGCGCTATCTGCATGCACATGCGGAAACCGGCTTTGATTTGCCGGAAACAACTGCTTATGTGACAAAGGAGCTTGCCAAGCTGGGAATTTCGGCAAAACCGTGCGGCACCTGCGGACTTGTGGCAGAGCTTGGGAAAAAAGAAAACGGGACGGTGTTCCTGCTCCGTGCGGATATGGATGGTCTGCCTGTTCCGGAGGAAAGCAGAGTCTCTTTTTCTTCTAAAAATGGGAATGCCCATGCCTGTGGTCATGATATGCATACGGCAATGCTGTTAGGGGCGGCACGCCTGCTGAAGGAGAGAGAGCAGGAGCTTATGGGCACGGTGCGTCTTTTGTTCCAGCCGGCAGAGGAGCTGCTTTCCGGCGCAAAGGCGATGATGGAGGCTGGAGTGCTGGAGCATCCTCCGGTGACGGGAGCCATGATGCTTCATGTAATGGCAGAGGCTTCGTTGCCGGCAGGGGCAGTGATTGTGGCAGCACCCGGTGTCAGTGCGCCTTCAGCGGACTATTTTAATGTGGAGGTCATTGGAAAGGGCTGTCATGGTTCGTCACCTAATCTGGGAATTGACCCGGTGAATGCTGCTGCTCATGTAATACTGGCATTGCAGGCAATACAGACCAGAGAGCTTTCGATGGGAGAACGGGCATCGCTTACGGTCGGGAGCGTACAGGGCGGGGAGGCGGCAAATGTCATCCCTGACAGGGTAATCCTGAGAGGAACCCTGCGGACATACACAGAGGAAACAAGAGAGTTTTTAAAAAGACGTTTGCGGGAGGTGGCAGAGCAGACGGCGGGAGCATTTGGAGCAGGGGCAGAGGTGAGCTTTCCGAGCGGTTGCCCGGCGTTGCAGAACGATAAACGGCTTTCTGAAACGGCACTTGCCTGTGCAAAGGAATTATTTGGAGCAGACCGGGCATTTTCCGCAGAGGAGTTTACGGCCGGGGCAGGAAGAAATACCCGTATCGCAGGTTCGGAGGACTTTTCCTATATCAGTGCAGCGGTACCGTCGGTAATGGTGGCAGTGGCGGCAGGAAAGGAAGCGGGTGGCATGACGTATCCGCTGCATCATCCGAGGGTGCAGTTTGACGAGGCGGCGCTGCCGTTTGGAAGCGCGCTGCTGGCATTTGTGGCATTACAGGAAAATAATTTGCTTTTTTAAAAAGTTTATGTTATACTGACTTAGCCTTTGTGCCGGAAAAGCGAGACGGTGTAGGACTTGCAGCCATGACGGCGGTGCAGGGGCAGAAATCTATAGAATAAGGACAGTCAGAACAATATGAGATTTGATGAAACGAATTTGACTGCACCGGTTTTGCGTGCAGTAGCAGAAATGGGATTTGAGGAAATGACGCCGATTCAGGCGGCAGCCATCCCGGTAGTGTTGGAGGGAAGGGATATGATTGGCCAGGCACAGACCGGTACGGGAAAAACGGCGGCATTCGGCATTCCGCTTCTCCAGAGAGTGGACCCGAAGGATAAGAGCCTGCAGGCGCTGGTACTTTGTCCGACCAGAGAGCTTGCCATTCAGGTGGCAGAGGAAATCAGAAGGCTTGCAAAATTTATGCATGGGATAAAGGTACTTCCGATTTACGGAGGACAGGATATCAACAAGCAGATTCGTTCCTTAAAGGGCGGTGTACAGGTAATTATCGGCACACCGGGGCGCGTGATGGATCATATGCGCCGTCATACGCTGAAAATGGGAACAGTAAAGCTGATTACGCTGGATGAGGCGGATGAGATGCTGAACATGGGGTTCCGGGAGGATATTGAGACGATTTTGAAGGAGCTGCCGGAGGAACGTCAGACCTTGCTGTTTTCTGCAACCATGCCGCAGCCGATTATGGATCTGGCTGAGACCTATCAGAAGGATGCAGAGCTGGTACGTGTGGTGAAGAAGGAGCTTACCGTGCCGAAGATTGAGCAGTTTTATTATGAGGTGCGTCAGAAAAATAAGCCGGAGGTACTGTCCCGCCTTTTGGATATGTATGACCCGAAGCGCGCGCTGGTATTTTGTAACACGAAGAAGCTGGTAGACGAGGTGGTGGCAGACTTACAGCTGCGCGGTTATTTCGCAGACGGTTTGCACGGGGATTTAAAGCAGCAGCAGCGGGACCGCGTCATGGATGCATTCCGGAGCGGAAAAATTGATATCCTTGTAGCAACGGATGTGGCGGCAAGAGGGATTGACGTAGATGATGTGGAGGCTGTATTTAATTACGATGTGCCGCAGGACGATGAGTATTATGTACATCGTATCGGCAGAACCGGCCGCGCGGGGCGTGTGGGGACCTCGCATACTCTGGTTGTGGGAAGAGAGATTTATAAGCTGAAGGATATTATGCGCTACTGCAAAACAAAGATTCATATGCGTCCAATTCCATCAGCAGATGATATTAATGCCATTCGTGCAGAAAAGCTGATGACCCGTGTGGATGAGCTGATGGCAGGAGACGGTCTTCGCGGCATGACTGAGATGATTGAAAAGCATATGGAGGAGACGGACTGCACGGCTTTGGAGCTGGCAGCAGCGCTGTTAAAAATTGCAATGGGAGATTTGCCGGAGACGGCAGTTGACGAAGGCCTTGATATGAGTGAGGGCGAGGGAAAAACCGCAAGAACCCGCTTGTTTGTCAATGTCGGTAAGCGGGATAAGATTCGTCCGGGCGACATTGTAGGAGCCATAGCAGGTGAAAGCGGTATGCCGGGACAGCTGGTAGGCTCTATTCAAATGTATGAGAATTACACCTTTGTAGAGGTGCCGGGCGAATATGCGGATGATGTGCTGCTGGCAATGCAGAATGTCAAAATTCGTGGGCGCAGCATTCAGATGGAGCGGGCAAACAGCGGTGGAAAAGCCGGAGGCAGAGGCAGGGAAAAGAAAGCCGGTCGCAGCGGCTCCGGAGAAAAACGCGGTGAACGAAGCAGGAATAGTGCAAAAAGCGGAAAAACCGGGAAAATGACAGAAAGAAAACGGCGTGAAGGAACAGAGCAGTAGAAAAAAGAACCGCCACGGCAGGTCAAAAGCAGAAGCTGACCCACCGTGACGGTTTCTTTATCATATGGTACAATTAGCCAAAGTATCTGTTGAGAAGTCCCTCAAATGCCTTGCCGTGTCGTGCTTCATCCTTTGCCATTTCATGCACGGTATCATGGATTGCGTCAAGGTCTGCTGCCTTTGCACGCTTTGCAAGGTCAAACTTGCCGGCGGTTGCACCGTTCTCTGCATCAACGCGGAGCTGCAGGTTCTTTTTCGTACTGTCGGTTACAACCTCACCAAGAAGCTCTGCAAACTTAGCGGCATGCTCTGCTTCTTCATAAGCCGCCTTTTCATAATACATACCGATTTCCGGATAACCCTCACGATGAGCAACTCTTGCCATTGCAAGGTACATACCTACCTCGCAGCACTCGCCTTCAAAG
>CAZCON010000019.1:0-11591 GCA_964500085.1 uncultured Lachnospiraceae bacterium | reverse complement strand
ATCTGGCAACCGGTAAGGCAAAGCAGGTAAAGCCGTTGATGTATGTTCTTTCCCTGTTGTTTATTTTGAAGTATATTTTCCTGTAAAGGTATTATCCGTTGGGAAATGTGGGGGGGAGCCTGTAGCTTCGGCAGAAAGACCTGGTTTAATAAGGAAAAATGAAAGAAACCGCCCTTTGGAGTATTCTCCGGAGAGCGGTTCCTTTGTTTGGAAGAAAGAAATGAAATAAAATAAAGGATTATAGGCTTTGTTTCAAGCGCTCATCTACATAACGGTAGATTTCGGGGCTGTCATCAAACATGCGGCAGCCGACGATGTAGGTGCCGTCGTTATCGGTGACGCGGATAATGGAGGCTTCCAGCTCTCTGCCATGCAGTACATCAAAGCTTTCTATCTGTATACGAAGCTTTTTATTCTTGGATGTGGCAAGTTCCTTTGCGGTGGAGGAGAAAGCAAAGCCGCCAGCGCTGATGTTGACCATTTTACCGAGAATCGGACGATCCGAACCGTCTAAAAACAGGGTACAGGAATGCTCCAGTCTGATTCGAGGGTATTTTCTGCGGTTAAATACCTTCGGATTTCCATTTACGACTAAGGTAAAGGTATCATTTTTATTGTCTGTTATCTTAATGTTGTTCCATTGGTAAATACCATTGTCCACGATGATGGTGACATGGTAGGTGGCGGCTTTGGAGATGGCAGGCGTTCCGCGGAGGTTTCTTACGGTGATTTTTTCGCCGTCTACGGCAATAATGCGCTCGCTGTATTCCTTTGTGTCGGTACCCTGTACCTCTTCCAGAGTGAGATACATTCCCGGCTTTATATCCTCAGTGGTCATAAATCCGCCATCGCCCAGCTTTTCGATGAGCTGTCCGACAATCATGTTGATATTCATGACGTTGGATGAGGTTTCTGCATATTTACTCCGCATGATACGGGTATTTTCATCTGCTTCCGTGATACTGGAGGTCATCAGATTCATAACCTCACTAATCTGGTTCATGTTGCTTACCATGTTTTTGTTTGAGGCTTCCACCTCCTGCATGGCAGAATCAATTACCTGTACATTGCCACCCAGCTTTGTGGCATCGGTGGTAATACGTGCTACACTGGTATCTACCTGGGAAATCTTTTCCAGAGTGGTGTTGATAAGCTGCAGGGTTCGTGTAATGGATTCGGTCATTCGGTCTGCGGTTTCCTCCAGATGAGCCAGCGCATTCATAATGCTGGTTGAGGAGTTCTTGGTACCGGTACTGAGGTCGCGAATCTCATCGGCGACTACAGCAAAGCCCTTTCCGGCTTCTCCGGCTCTTGCAGCCTCGATGGAAGCGTTCAGGGCAAGCAGATTGGTTTGACCTGAAATTTTTTCAATTGTGCCTGTCTCTGACTTTACCATATTAAATTCGTTACGGAAGTCACCAAGAATCTGTTCCACCTCTGCGGACAGGGCAGCCATTTCATTGGTGGATTGTACTACATCGGAAAGCTGTCTGGAGCTGGTTTCCGCATCGGTAACTGATTCGTCTACGAGAGTCACCATTTCTTGTATCATGGCGGCAACATTCCGTACCTGAATGTTGATTTCGTTGGTCATATCCAAAGAGGAATCTGTTTTTTCCTTGAGAACTCCGTTGTTTTGATTGAGCTGCTCCATGCTGTTGACAACGATGTCTGCACTTTCTTTGTTTTCATCGGAAAGCTCGCTGACAACCGTAACACCGTCTACGATAGAGTGACTTGCTACCTTAACCTGCTCTACGGTATGTACTACACGGTCAAGGTCTGCTTTTACGGAGCCCAGCATTGCGTTTTCTGCCTTCGTCATATGCTTGATGGCAAGGTCATAAGCCAGATAACACAAAACGGTAACGCCGATTTGGATTTCGGCATCGGTAATGGAATGAGCAGTAAAGCCGGTGGTCAGTCCGGTTTTTATCAGATAAGCTAAAATAATAAGTATATTCAGGATGCCCAGCCGGAGCATCATGCCGCGCTTCTTGTAAAGGATAAGAAGGCTGGCAACCGGAAAGATATAGCCATAGGTGACAGTGGTCTTTGTTGTCATTAACACAAAAAGAAACAGCAGACCGTATCCATCAGCAACAATTTCGCAAAAAAACGGGGAACTGAAGCTTCGGAATTTCAGGACCAGAAGCCCGGCAATGTACGGTATCCAGCAGATGGATAAAAAGATCACAAGATATTGCGGGGTGCGTCCTCCCTTAAACATTTCAATGATGTAGAGAACGGTGAGAACAACATTTAGAATGGTCCACATTAACAGGGTGTTTTGGTTTGCTTTCTTTTTGAACTCATCTTCCTTATATTTCATAGGTAACCTCCTGATACAGATATAGTTTTGCCCCTTTTCTGCCATTATAGCATAACTATAAAGAAATTTCCATAAAAAATGTGATTTGTGTAGAAAATTAGTGATTGCACGGTCTTATTTGCTATGGATATCGGGCACGAATGAAAAAATTGTATATTTAGTATGGGAAAACGGTTGCAATTTGAAGTTAAAAAAGCAGTCGTGCCGGAAAATATAAGCACGACTGCTGAAAAAGAAAGCTATTATTTTATTTCTTAGCCCTGTAACAGGGAAAGTACACCCTGCGTAGACTGGTTTGCCTGTGCCAGCATGGACTGGGACGCCTGAGAAAGTATGTTGTACTTGCTGTATTCCACCATTTCCTTTGCCATATCTACATCGCGGACACGGGACTCTGCCTGCTGCAGGTTTTCTGCGGCAGTATCAAGATTTGCAATCGTATGTTCCAGACGGTTTTGTACTGCACCGAGGGTAGAACGCTGCTTGGAAACCTTTTCGATTGCAGCATCAATGACGCCGATGGAAGCAGAGGCACGGTCCTGTGCGTCAACGCGGACATTGTTACCGCTGACGCCAAGGGCTGAGGCGCTCATATTGCCGATGTTGAAGGACATGGTTTGTCCTTCGTTTGCGCCTACCTGAAGCGTCATACCGCCGGAGGACGCAATGCTGTCATAGTTTGCCTGCGTCAGGAACGCATCATCATCTCCAAGCCCAGTACCATTTTTTAGGCTTACCGTGGTATCAACGCTGGAATCTGTAACGAAGAGGGTGTTTGGCTCATCCGTACCCGGAGCATCTGTGCCGCTGAGCTCAACCTTGACATTGAGTCCGGCAGTTGCCAAAAGGTCTTCGATGTCCTCGGAGGTATATTCCTTGCCGGACTGTAAATGAATCTCATAACCGGCATTCGTTGTCATGGCCCCCGCAATACTGGTGGCAGTCATATCGTAAACCGGGGAGGTAGAAAGCTCTACTTCCTCTTTTCCTGCGTCTGCGTCAAACAGGAATTTAATATTAACGTTATAGTCGTTACCGTATTTGTTGGAGGTGATTTTGATGGTGTTGGCACCAACAAAGCTTGTACCGGTAATGGTACTGGAGCCGCTTGCCTTTGCGCCGGCAGCTGTGCCTGCGGTTGTAGTAACGGTGCCTGCGGTTGCAGTGTAAACACCGGTTGCAAGCTTCATGGTAACATTTGCCGGAGTATTGGTGGCGGAGAAATCTTCCTGCTTAGCATTCTTAATTAAACCGTCGATGTCTGCCTGTGTGTAGGTTTTGTTATTTGCAAGACTGATGGTTAAGGTTTTGCCGGTAGCGTCCCAGATGGCAGATTCGCCGCCTACGGTAGCACTGGTATTGGTGGTTACCTTAACGCCGACGATATCGGAGGTGATGAAAGCGCCCAGCTTTCCATTGAAGTCTGCATATTTCGGACCGGCAGTGGTGGTAGAGGTATTTGTGCCGTCAAAGGTACCGTCTAAAAGCTTCATGGTATTGAACTCTGTCGTTTCTGCAATACGGTCTAACTCATCCTGTAACTGCTCGATTTCATCCTGAATATTGTCACGGTCGCTGTCTGTTTCGGTGCCGTTGGCTGCCTGTACGGCCAGCTCACGCATTCTTTGTAAAATGCTGTGAGATTCGTTTAACGCACCCTCTGCGGTCTGAATCATGGAAATACCATCCTCTGCATTGGTGGAAGCCTGTGTAAGACCGCGAATCTGGGAACGCATTTTTTCGGAAATTGCTAAGCCTGCTGCATCATCCGCGGCGCGGTTGATACGATAGCCTGAAGAAAGCTTTTCTGTAGATTTTGCCTGCTGGTTTGAAACAATACCCAGCATACGATTGGCATTCATAGCCTGCATGTTGTGTTGAACGATCATTGCCATAGTCGTTACCTCCCGATAGTTGAATGTTGCTCTTATGTGTGAGCCTGTTTTGTTTGCGATAGGTTGTATTTTTCAATGAATACATGCCCCTCGAATCCGTTCGGGTGATAACTGAGTCCTTTCAGTATGGCTGTGTTTCATTCACTTATTTGATATATCGGCGTAGAAATTCATTTCCTTTATAGAAAAAAGAAAAAATTGAGAAAAAATGGCTTCGTAGGCCGTCATTCGCAATCCGCTACGCTCCTTGCTCATGAAAATAGGCACGACTGCGCCGTGTCATTTGCTCGTAAACTCGCAAATGACAAAAGTGTCTGCCACGGCAGACACTTTTGCCTATTTTCAACCTATCGGGACATGGAAAATCCTAATGGATAATGGCTATCTTACGATAAGGTGAAGCTGACGTATGCTTATGTTAGCCCTGTAACAGGGAGAGCACGCCCTGTGTGGACTGGTTTGCCTGTGTGAGCATGGACTGGGATGCCTGGGAGAGAATGTTGTTCTTGCTGTATTCTACCATTTCGGCTGCCATGTCTACGTCACGGATACGGGATTCGGCGGTCTGTAAGTTCTCGGCCGAGGTATCTAGGTTCGCGATGGTATGCTCTAGGCGGTTCTGGATTGCGCCAAGTGCGGAACGCTGCTTGGATACGATGCTGATGGCTTTATCGATGGCAGTGATGCTTGCAGAAGCTCTGTCCTGCTCATCCACACGCACGCTCTGACCGCTTACGCCGAGAGCAGTGGCACTCATATCACCAATATTAAAGGAAAGAGTCTGCCCTTCATTTGCACCAACCTGAAGCTTCATGCCGCCGGTGGAGTTGACGCTGTCGTAGTTGTTCTGCGTCAGGAAAGCATCCTCATCGCCAAGACCGGCACCATTTTTCAAAGAGATTACCTTTTCAATGGAAGAATTCGTAATAAACAGGGTATTTGGATCGTCCGTTCCCGGAGAGACCGTACCGCTTAATTCAACCGAAACATTTAAACCGACCTCTGCCAATAAATCTTCAATGTCCTCTGCAGTATATTCCTTACCGGACATTAAGGTAATCTCATAGCCGGCAGCAGTACCGACTACATTTGTAAGAGAGGTGGCGGTGCTTGTGTTGTAGACAGGGGCGGTACTCAGCGTTACCGATTCCTTGCCTGCGTCCGCGTCAAACTTAAACTTAATGTCAATGTTATAGTCCTGTCCGTATTTATTCGAGGTAATCTTAATTTTATTTGCGCCGACGTAGCTTGCAGAGGTGTTGACAACGATATCATCTTCGCCGGATGCCTTGACACCGGCTACGGTAGCTTCCGTTTTCTTGGAGGTGGCAGTCGTTGCAGTGAATACGCCGGTACCGAATTTTACGGTAATTTCTGCCGGTGTGTTGGTTGCAGAGTAGTCTTCCTGCTTTGCATTTTTAATCAGGTTGTCAATGTCTGCCTGTGTGTAGGTTTTATTGTTGGCAAGGCTGATGGTTAAGGAAGTGCCTGCTGCGTCCCAGATGGCGGATTCGCCGCCGGCAGTGGCAGAGGTGTTGGTGGTAACGGTAACGCCTACAATATTAGAGGTAATGAACGCGCCAAGCGTACCATCGTACTGTCCGTACTTTGGTCCGGCGGTGGTATTGTTCGTGGAAACGCCGTCAAAGGAACCGTCCAAAAGCTTCATGGTGTTGAACTCGGTGGTTTCTGCAATACGGTCAAGCTCGTCCTGAAGCTGTTCAATTTCGTCCTGAATATTTCCGCGGTCGTCATCGGTTTCTGTACCGTTGGCTGCCTGTATGGCAAGCTCACGCATTCTTTGTAAAATACTGTGGGATTCGTTCAGAGCACCTTCTGCGGTCTGAATTAAAGAAATACCGTCTTCCGCATTGGTGGAAGCTTGGGTAAGACCACGAATCTGGCTTCTCATTTTTTCGGAAATCGCAAGACCTTCCGCATCATCTGCTGCGCGGTTAATACGATAACCGGAAGAAAGCTTTTCCGTGGATTTTGCAAGATTGCCGGTAACAATTCCCAGCATACGATTTGCATTCATAGATTGCATATTGTGTTGTACAATCATTGCCATAATGGGTCCCTCCTCGAATGGATTTTCTTTGATAGGTTGTATTTTTAACATGAAATACAGTCTTCCGAATCCGTTCGAGAAGTCGCTGAGTCCTTTCAGCCGGCTGTGATTCATTTGTTTGATTCAAATATCGGCAGGTTTTGGCTGTCACTTAATAGTAAAAAAAGAAAAATACAAAAAATTGTGTAGGAATTTGGTCCTAAAGCAAAATGGAATTAGGCGGCATAGGATAGTAGTGGCATACATTGACACTTCTTTCACAGTTTGCTATAATCGACCTTGGTAAACAGAAGGTGGGCAGGGCAGTCTGTTTGCAGAGCTTAGAAGATAGGCGGTAAGAAAAGAAAGATGTGGAGGCGTTTTTATGCTGCGGTTGGCGAGATATTTGCGACATTATAAAAAGGAAAGTGTGATTGGCCCTTTGTTTAAGATGCTGGAGGCTTTTTTTGAGCTTTTGGTGCCACTTGTGGTAGCAGACATGATTGATAACGGCATTGCAAAGGGATACAAAAGCTACATTTACCGTGCGGCAGTGATTATGGTGCTGCTTGGAGTGGTCGGTCTGGTCTGCTCCCTGATTGCACAGTTTTTTGCGGCAAAGGCATCGGTAGGCTTTGGAACGGAGCTGCGGGATGATTTGTTTGCCCATATGAACCGGTTGTCCTACGCGGAGCTGGACAAGGCGGGAACCTCTACGCTTGTGACAAGAATTACCAGTGATATGAATCTGGTGCAATCCGGTGTAAATATGATTTTGCGTTTGTTTTTACGCTCCCCGTTTATTGTGATTGGCGCACTGGCGGCAGCGTTTCTTGTAAATGCGCGGGTAGCGGTTATTTTTGTCATTGCGGCACCGGTGCTGGCGTTGATTATTTATGGAATTATGGTGTTGACGATTCCGATGTATTCCAAGGCGCAGAAGGCGCTTGACAAGATTTCACTTGCAACGAGAGAGGGATTAAACGGTGCAAGAGTTATTCGCGCATTCGGCAGACAAAAGGATGAGACGGAGGAGTTCTGCGAGGATTGTGACCGCCTGTTACGACTTCAAAAAAGGGTAGGAAAGGTATCTGCGGCGATGAATCCGCTTACCTACGTGGTGGTAAACCTGGCAATCGCTGCAATTATTCTGCAGGGAGGAAAGGAAGTAGAGGCGGGCGTGATTACGCAGGGTGAGGTCATTGCCCTGGTAAATTATATGACGCAGATTTTAAATGCACTGGTGGCATTGCAGGTATTGATTGTATCCTTTACAAAGGCAATGGCATCGGCAAGACGTGTGAACGAGGTGTTGGCGTTGCAGCCGACGGTATTAGATAAGGAAGAAAGTGCGACGGGCTTTTCTGAAAAAACAACGGAAAAGCAGGAAAAGGATGTGCCGGCGGTTGCGTTTTCAAAGGTGTCCTTTGCGTATCCGGGAGCAAAGGAGGAGGCACTTACCGGGATTGATTTTGTTGTCAGAAAGGGGCAGACCGTGGGAATTATCGGCGGTACCGGCTCCGGAAAATCTTCTCTGATGAATTTGCTGCCGCGTTTTTATGATGTAACAGACGGAGCGGTGTTTATTGACGGCGTGGATGTAAGAGATTACCCGCAGCAGGCGCTTCGCAGTAAAATCGGCATCGTGCCACAAAGGGCGGTTCTGTTTTCCGGCTCCATCCGGGAGAATATGAAGTGGGGCAGGGAGGATGCCACGGATGAGGAAATCAACGAGGCGCTTGAAATTGCACAGGCAAAGGAATTTGTGGATGCCAAGGAGGGCGGCTTGGATTATAAACTAAATCAGGGAGGAAGAAATCTTTCCGGCGGACAACGACAGCGTCTTACCATTGCAAGGGCATTGGTGAGAAAGCCGGAGATATTGATTTTGGATGATAGCGCTTCGGCACTGGATTTTGCGACAGATGCCGCACTGCGGAAGGCGATTTCTACGCGGACGCGCGGAATGACCGTATTTATGGTGTCGCAGCGTACCACCACCATTCAGAATGCAGACATGATCATTGTATTGGAGGACGGCGAGGTGGCAGGCATCGGAACGCACAAAGAGCTTATGGATTCCTGCGAGGTATATCAGGAAATCTGCCAGTCGCAGGGGCAGACACAGGAGGTGGGGGCATGAAAATGAAAACCGGAAATAAAGCGACCCTCTTTCGGGTAATTGCACTAATCAAACCATATCTGTGGCTTTTACTGCTGTCCCTGTTATTTGCTGTGATTACGGTAATAACCACCTTATATGCCCCGGTGCTGACCGGGCGTGCGATAGACTATGTGGTGGCGGAAGGAACTGTAGATTTTGCAGCCATTACACCGATACTGATTCAATTTCTGGCGGTGGTGGGTGTCATGGCGGCTGCCAGCTGGATTATGAACCTGTGTAATAACCGGCTTGCGTTTCATGTGGTCAGAGACCTTAGGACAAAGGTTTATGCACATGTACAGGAGCTCCCGCTTGGGTATCTGGATTCCCATCCGAACGGTGATACCTTAAGCCGTATCGTAACGGATATTGACCAGTTATCCGATGGTCTGCTGATGGGCTTTTCTCAGCTTTTTACCGGCGTTGTGACGATTGCGGCAACCTTAGGCTTTATGCTTTCAATTCATGTGGGAATTGCGCTGTTAGTTGTGGTGCTGACACCGGTTTCCCTGTTTGTGGCGGCGTTTATTGCAAAGAGCACCTATTCTTTGTTTCGGGCGCAGTCGAAGGTGCGGGCAGAAATGACCTCCTTGGTGGAGGAGCTGGTCGGTAATCAAAAAATTGTGACGGCATTTAGTTATGAGGACAAAGCAAAGGAACGCTTTTATGATGTAAATCATCGGTTAAAAAAGATAAGCATCAAGGCAATTTTCTTTTCCTCCTTAACCAATCCGTGTACGCGTTTTGTCAACGGGCTTGTTTATACGGGGGTCGGTATCTTTGGCGGCTTTGTTGCCCTGACTGCCGGTCCTGCGGTGCTGACGGTGGGACAGCTTTCCTGCTTTTTGTCCTATGCCAATCAGTACACGAAGCCGTTTAACGAAATTTCTTCTGTGATTACGGAGCTGCAAAATGCGTTAGCCTCCGCAAAGCGTGTGTTTGACCTTTTAGACGAGCCGGTACAGACACCGGATGGAGAGGATGCGGTGGTTCTTACGGACGCAAAGGGAATGGTGGGTCTGGAGCATGTGGCGTTTTCCTATGTGCCGGAGGTGCCGCTGTTAAAGGATGTGACGCTTTCGGTAAAGCCGGGACAGCGTGTGGCGATTGTAGGCCCTACCGGCTGCGGAAAGACCACGTTAATCAATCTGCTGATGCGTTTTTATGATGTGAACAAGGGTGCAATTACGGTGGATGGAACGGATATCCGCGCTATGACGAGAGCCTCCTTGCGTGAAAACTATGGTATGGTGTTGCAGGAAACATGGCTAAAATCCGGAACGATTGCAGAGAATATTGCATATGGCAGACCGGATGCCACCATGGAGGAAATAGAAGAGGCAGCGAAAGCATCCTATGCCCACAATTTTATTCGAAGATTGAAGGACGGTTACCAGACCATCATTGCGGAGGATGGCGGAAATCTTTCCCAAGGGCAAAAACAGCTTCTTTGTATTGCCAGAGTTATGCTGTGTCTGCCGCCGATGTTGATTTTGGATGAAGCGACATCTTCGATTGATACCAGAATGGAGGTGCGTATCCAGCGTGCCTTTCATAAGATGATGGAGGGGCGTACCAGCTTTATTGTGGCACATCGTTTGTCCACCATCCGGGAAGCGGATGTGATTCTGGTAATGAAGGACGGCGATATTATTGAACAGGGAACCCACGAGGAGCTTCTTGCCCGTGGAGGCTTCTATCATAATTTATATTACAGCGGTGCGCCGGAGCGTGCAAAGGAAGAATAAAACGATGGCAGCGTCAACAAAATAAATTTTTTTTATTTTTTTGGAACCGGAAGATGACAAGTTTCGTCAATGTATCAGTGGGACGAAGAAAGACCACATAAAATGAAAAAAAGAAAGTGAGATGGAAAGATGAGAAAATTAGTAGCAGTGATATTATCAGTTTCAATGGTGCTTGGCTTTGCCGCATGCGGTAAGAAGGATGACAACAATGTAGCAGGGGGAGAGGTTACGCTGACCCCGGCAGGCACGGAGGAGGAAGCGGCAGTGATTTTGCCGGATGCAGCGGAGAATACGGTAGGAAGTATTCTTTGGGAAGCTTTTCTTTCCACAAAAAAGGAAAATCCGGAGGCAAGTGCGCTTGACATCGCAAATGTGCTTTATCAGAATTCTGTGATTACGTATGCCGCAGGGGCATCCGAGGTGCAGCCGGGTTGGCTTTCGGGCTTTTCGGAGGATATTACCGGATTTGAAAGTGCAGCAACCTTTGGACCGATGATGGGTTCTATCGCTTTTATCGGTTATGTATTTGACCTTGCCGAGGATGCAGATGTGGCTGCGTTTGTGAAAAATCTTAAAGATAAGAGCAATCCAAGATGGAATGTGTGTGTAGAGGCAGATTATGTTCAGGCAGGCGCTTATGAGAATACCGTATATTTCCTTATGTATCCGGAAGACCTGAATCAGAATTTGGGATTAAACAGTGGGAATGTAGCAGAGCCGAGCGAAGCAGTGGTGATTTCTCCGGAAGTGGCAGAGGATACCTGGGGGGCAACGCTGTGGGCTTCCTTTGTAGAGATTATGGCAGAGGACCCGTCTGCGTCAGCAGTGGACGTGGCATTTGCCCTTTCCATGGATGAGTCGATTACGTTTATGTCCGGTGCAGCAGAGGTGCTTCCGGGACTTCTTGCCGGTTTTAGTACGGAGATTACAGAGTTTAAGAACGGCGCAAAGTATATGCCGATGACGAGCTCGGAGGCTTTTGTCGGCTATGTATTTGAGCTGGAGGATGGCGCGGGTGTGGAAGCATTTCTTTCTACCTTAAAGGAAAACAGTGACCCGGCATGGAATATTTGTGTCATAGCAGATCAGACGGTAGCAGGAGCTTACAACAATATGGTATTCTTCCTTATGTGCCCAAACTCAAATCAGGGTTAATGTAAAATGGTTTTGAAAGGGCGCTTTCAAAGGTGCCCTTTTTTCATGGATTTGTTTACGGACAACCGAGACCAAAGGAAAAGGAGGGATTGTTCTGCTATTTTCAACGATTAGCTTTATTTATTATTTTTTGGCGGCGGTGCTTCTGCTTTATTTCATTGTGCCGTTCCGTTTCAAAAATTTTGTTTTGCTTGTGGCAAGCCTGTTCTTCTATTTTTATGGGGAGCCGGTGTATACGATACTGATG
>CAZCON010000018.1:0-11735 GCA_964500085.1 uncultured Lachnospiraceae bacterium | reverse complement strand
GACTGCGGTCAGCCGGTGTGGTGCGCGGAAAGGAAAGACCCCGCAGCTTTGGTTTGTAACAAAAAGGAGGAAAAAAATGAAACTGAAAAATCTGGTAGGACAAAGATTTAAGGAAAGACCGGCGGATTGTGTAATCGACAGCCATGCTTTTATGGTGCGGGGCGGTTACATGAAGTATGTTTTTAATGGAATTTATTCGGAGTTTCCGGTGCTTCGCAGAATCACCTCGAAGATTGAAACCATAATCCGTGAGGAGATGGATGCCATTGACGGACAGGAGGTGCTGTTTCCGGTGGTAATGCCGGCAGAGCTCTGGGAAGAGTCCGGACGTTACGACAGCATCGGAAATGAGCTGGTTCGTTTTCAGGACAGAAACCAGTCTAAAATGGTGCTCGGCATGACCCATGAAGAGGCGGCGGTACAGCTGGTACGAGAATACGGACAGTCTTACCAGCAGTATCCGTTTATGATTTACCAGGTGCAGAGAAAATTCAGGGATGAGGCAAGACCGCGTGCTGGAATGATTCGTGTCCGCGAGTTTACGATGAAGGACGCGTATTCCTTCCATACCAGTCAGGAGGATTTAGAGCAGTATTACGAAAAATGCTATGACGCGTACAATAAGATTTTCAAGCGTGCCGGTGTGCCGGAGGTAATTACCGTGGCGTCGGATTCCGGAATGATGGGCGGCAGCCTTTCCCATGAGTATATGCTGTTGACGGATGTGGGCGAGGATTCCATTGTACTGTGTACACAGTGTGATTACAGAGCGAATATGGAGGCGGCGGAAAATATAGTGGAAAATGTTTCCGCGAAAGGGCAGGAGGAGCTTCGCTGCGTGGAGACTCCGAACTGCAAAACCATTGAAGATGTCTGCGAATTTTTACACAGCTCCGTAGAAACCTCCTGTAAAGCGGTGGTTTACCAGAAAAACAGGGATGATTCCTTTGTGGTAGCATTTGTGCGCGGAGACTATGAGGTAAACGAAACAAAGCTTCGCAATTTCATCGGAGAGGATTTGCATCCGGCAGAAATTCTGGAGGATTCGCCTGTTGTTGCCGGTTACATCGGACCGTATGCACTGTCGGAGCAGGTAACCTGTGTTCTTGACCGTTCCTTAGAGGGAATAGATGCTTTGGTGGCAGGTGCCAACAAGGAGGGGTATCATTATACCGGTCTTAATTTAGAGCGGGATTTGGAGAACGTAACCTATGTAGATATTGCCAAGGTAAAGGAAAACGGAATTTGCCCGTGCTGTGGGAAAAAGGCACTGACCATTCAACGGGGCATCGAGGTAGGAAATATTTTCCAGCTTGGTACAAAATATACGAAGAGCATGAATATGCAGTATGTGGATAAAGAAGGAAAGCAACATTATCCGATTATGGGCTGTTACGGTATTGGCGTAGGACGGCTGGCAGCCTCCATTTGTGAGGCAAAGCACGATGATTACGGCCCGATTTGGCCGATTTCCGTGGCACCGTGGGAGGTTCATCTTTGCTGCATCCGTCCGGATGATGAGGAAACAAGGAAGGTAGCAGATGCCTTATATGAGGAGCTTCAGGGGCACAGGGTGGAAGTGATTTATGATGATAGGGACGGAGTGCGCGGAGGTCAGATGTTTGCAGACGCAGATTTGCTTGGTGTGCCGATACGCGTGGTAGTCAGTCCTCGAAACTTAAAGGAAGGAAAGATAGAGGTTTCCACAAGAGATAAGTCGGTAAACGAAATGGTAGACGTGGCAGCGGCCTGTGGCTATATTGAAGAGCTGAAGGCAAAGCTTTTCGCAGAGCTGAACCGGTAACGCGACCTTGACAAACGGATTTTTTCATGGTAATATGAGAAATTGTCAAGGGGCTTCTGCCTGCTAGTGCTTTACTTGAAGAAAGCATCGCGCGGTAAGGAAATATAGGCCCGGACAGTAGGATACAGATAAAGGAGAAAAAACGATGAAGAAGAAAGTAGCAGCGTTATTAACCGCAGTGCTGTGCCTGTCTTTGTTTGCAGGCTGTGGAAGCAAGAAGGAGGATCTTGCGTATATTCAGGATAAGGGCGAGATGGTAATGGGTATTACTCTTTTCGAGCCGATGAATTACTATGATGAAAACGGCGAGCTGACGGGCTTTGAGACAGAGTTTGCAACTGCTGTTTGCGAGAAGCTTGGCGTTACACCGAAGTTTCAGGTAATCGATTGGGAGCAGAAGGAAAATGAGTTACGCTCCAAGACGATTGACTGTATCTGGAACGGTCTGACCGTAACGGCAGATCGTAAAGAAAATATGGCGTTTTCCACCGCGTATGTCAGCAACCGTCAGGTAGCCATCATCCGTAAGGCAGACGCAGAAAAGTATACCTCTACGGAGAGCATGGAGGGTGCAAGAATGATTGCAGAGAACGGCTCCGCAGGACAGACTGCAATTGAAACAGATGCGACGCTGTCCAAGAATAAGTTTGTCGCAGCAGCTGCACAGAAGGACGCACTGTTAGAGGTAAAGGCAGGTACTTCGGATGTGGCAGTACTTGATTACATTATGGCAAAGGCTGTTGTGAATAATGATTCTGATTTTAGTGATTTGATGATTGTTGAGAGCATTGAGCTTGCGCCGGAGGAATATGCCATTGGTTTCCGTTTAGAGGACAAAGAGCTTGTTGCTGCTGTCAACAAGGCGATTGATGAGCTGGTAGAGGACGGCACCATGGCTGCACTTGCAGAAAAGTACGACATGAGCGAGTCTTTGGCATTTCAGTAAGATACATACCAAAAGGAGAAGGCGATATGTCATTTATTGACGTTACCATGCAGCTTTTGGACGGCTTTAAAGTAACCATGCTGATTTTCTTTGTGGTACTGCTTGGTGCACTGCCGCTTGGTCTGGTGATTACGTTTGGCTCCATGTCCAAAATAAAGCCGCTTCGCTGGCTGACTCGGACGTTTGTCTGGATTATCCGCGGAACGCCGCTGATGCTGCAGATTATTCTTGTTTTTTATGGTCCCGGACTGATTTTTGGAGCAAGGGCACTTCCGCGAATGACGGCAGTGCTTCTTGCGTTCATTATTAACTATGCGGCGTATTTTTCGGAGATTTACCGCGGCGGAATCGAGAGTATTCCTGCAGGACAGTACGAGGCAGGTCAGGTGCTTGGCATGACAAAGCGTCAGATTTTCTTCAAGGTTGTACTGTTTCAGGTGATTAAGCGGATTGTCCCTGCTATGGGAAACGAGGTAATTACGCTTGTAAAGGATACTTCCCTTGCGCGTGTTATTTCTGTGATAGAGCTGGTTAAGGCGGCGCAGGATATTGTAGGTCTGAAGGGCATCATTTGGCCGATTTTCTATATCGGTGCGTTCTATCTGTTGGTTTCCGGCGCATTAACATTATTGTTTGGCTGGATGGAAAAGAAACTGGATTATTATAAGGGATAGCGAAATGACGGTATTGGAAGTAAAAAACATCAGAAAAAGCTTTGACGGAGAAGAGGTTCTAAAGGGCATTGATTTCTCCATGGAAAAGGGTGAAGTCGTAGCAATTATCGGTTCCTCCGGCAGCGGCAAGACCACATTGCTGCGCTGCCTGAACTTTCTGGTAACACCGGACGGGGGACAGATAGTAGTAAACGGCGAATGCATCTTTGATGCAAGAGATACAAAGCAGGCAAAGGAAAAGGAAATCAGGGAAAAGCGGCTGCATTTCGGATTGGTGTTCCAGTCCTTTAATTTGTTTCCGCAATACAGTGTACTGCGAAATGTGACACTTGCAGCAGAGCTGCAGGTAAAGGAAGCCTTAAAGGTAAAAAAAGCGGCAAAGCAGGAACAGAAAGTGGCACTGGCCAAGGTAGAAAAGCAGGCAGAGGAGCTGCTGCGTCAGGTAGGTCTTTTGGAAAAGAAGGGTGCTTATCCGTGTGAGCTGTCCGGCGGACAACAGCAACGTGCTGCAATTGCAAGGGCACTGGCATTAAATCCTGACATTCTTTGCTTTGATGAGCCAACCAGTGCACTGGATCCGGCACTGACCGGCGAGGTGTTGCGGGTAATCCGGGGGTTGAAGTCGTCGGAGCGTACCATGATTGTGGTGACCCACGAGATGGAGTTTGCAAGACGCGTGGCGGATCAGGTGATTTATATGGCAGACGGTGTGATTGAGGAATACGGAGAGCCGGAGCAGATATTTACAAATCCGCAGAGTGAGAAATTAAAAGCTTTTCTGCAGAATGCGGCAGAGGGATTATAAAAAGTATAAGGAAATGTTAAGATGCCGTGAATATTTATGGCATCTTTTTTCTTTTTGGGAAATATCTTGTCAGGAGGGCTTTTTCTATGCTAGAATATTTGTGAGGGTAAGCGGACGGACGAAGAATGTTCGGATATGGTAAAGATGTGGTAGGGGAAAAGAAAAAACGGAGGTGTTAGAGTGTTTCGAAACAGCAGAACGATACTCTTTGCGAAGGTAAAAGAGTCTCTGGCATCGGTACTGCCGATTGCCGCTATTGTATTTATTTTGTGTTTTACTATTATACCGGTACCAACCGATTTACTCATGACATTTGTGGTGGGCGTGGTTATGGTCATTATCGGTATGGGTATGTTTACCCTTGGCGCAGACCTTTCCATGACACCGGTTGGAGAACATATCGGTTCGGCGGTGACAAAATCCAGAAAGCTTTGGTTTATTGTGCTGATGTGCTTTCTCGTGGGAGCCATTGTGACGATTTCTGAGCCGGATTTGCAGGTGCTGGCAGAACAGGTGCCGAATATCCCGAATCAGGTCATTGTGTTGTCTGTGGCAGCCGGCGTGGGCCTGTTTCTGGTGGTTGCCATGCTCCGAATCTTATTTAAATGGAAGCTTTCCTATTTGCTGATTATCTTTTATGTTATTGTATTTGCATTGGCAATGTTTGTACCAAAGCAGTTTCTGGCAGTGGCATTTGATTCCGGCGGTGTGACTACAGGACCGATGACGGTTCCGTTTATCATGGCGCTTGGTGTCGGTGTTGCCTCCATCCGAAGCGACAGTGACGCAGAGAACGACAGCTTTGGTCTGGTAGCACTCTGTTCCATCGGACCGATTCTTGCGGTGATGCTGCTTGGTCTGTTTTTCCGCGTAGAGGGCGGAAGCTATACCCCGGTGGAAATCGTGACGGTAGAAACCTCCAGGGATTTGTGGAAGCTGTTTGCCCATGAGATTCCGGAATACATAGCGGAGGTGGCAAAGGCACTGTTCCCGATTATTGCGTTTTTTGCATTGTTTCAGCTGTTTCAGTTAAAACTGAAAAAGGAAAATATTTATCGTATCAGTGTTGGATTTGTATATACGTTTCTTGGTCTGGTATTGTTTCTGTGCGGTGCAAATGTAGGCTTTATGACGGTTGGAAATTATATCGGCAGAGAGCTGGGGGCGCTTTCCTATAACTGGATTGTGGTTCCGTTAGGAATGCTAATCGGTTATTTTATTGTAGCGGCAGAGCCGGCGGTGCATGTGCTGAATAAACAGGTGTATGAGATGACTTCCGGTTCTATTCCGCAGAAGGCACTAAGTCTTAGCCTTTCTCTTGGCGTGGCAGCATCTGTAGGGCTTTCCATGCTCCGTATTGTGGCAGATATTCCGATTATGTATTTCCTTGTACCGGGCTATCTGATAGCAATTGTGCTTTCCTTTTTTGTGCCGCCGATTTTTACGGCGATTGCGTTTGACTCCGGCGGTGTGGCCTCCGGACCGATGACTGCTACCTTTTTGCTGCCGATGTCCATCGGCGTGTGTACAGGAGCGGGCGGGGATGTAGTGTCCGGTGCATTTGGAGTGGTAGCCATGGTGGCGATGACACCGCTGATTGCCATTCAGATTCTTGGTCTGGTATTTAAAATGAAGTCCCGTAAGGCAGCGGCAGAAGCTGAGATTGCAGCTACGCCGGCAGAAGCCAGACAGGTTGAAATTTACGATAACGAAATTGAAATTTATGAAATGGAGGGGAAAGATGAATAGTTATCATATGGTGTTGATGATACTGAATCGTAGCTACGAAACGGAATATGTGAAATTTTTGAAGCAGAATCATGTGTTTAAAATACATTCTATGCTTGCCCATGGTACGGCAACCAAGAGCATTTTGGATTATCTCGGCATAGAAAATAATGAAAAGGTGATGCTGCAGACCGTGGTGGCATCTGCCGGTGTTGAATCGCTGTTTGCGGGTCTGGTAAGCCGGATGGGAATCAATCTTCCCGGTACCGGAGTGGCAATGTCTATTCCGATTGAGAGTATTGCAGGAACATCAAGCATGAAATATTTGGCAGAGGGTCAGGAATCACAAGCATCGGAGGAATGGAAAATGAAAGAATCAATTTATTCTTTGATAACGGTTATTACGGAAAAGGGCTGCTCGGATATGGTTATGGATGCGGCAAGAGAAGCCGGTGCCAGAGGCGGTACGGTAGTCCATGCAAAGGGAACGGGAAAAGAGTCTGAAACCAAGTTTTTCGGTATGTCCATCAGTCCGGAAAAGGAAATGATTTATATTGCAACCAGAAAGTCGGATAAGGGCGATATCATGCGTGCCATTATGGAAAAGGCAGGGCCACAGACGGATGCGAAGGCGGTGGTATTTTCCCTGCCGGTGGAGGATATTGCAGGTTTGACGGCGTTAATGGATCAGAATACGGGAGAGTAGGTTCGCACACTGCTATTTCTTTTTTTCAGGACCCAAATCTACGTCTGTTTCTAAGAAGCATGCTCTTTTTAGGGAGGCAGTTCCGTATTTCGAGCGGATTTGATCTACTGCAGCGTTGAGCTTTGACAGCTTCTCACGCCTGCCGGTGTCAAAGAGGTCGTACTGAAAACAGTCGTCTTCGCTGATGTGACCGGTGGATACACCGAGCAGGCGTATCGGGGAGCCGTCCCAAAGCTCGTAAAACAGTCTGCGGGCAGTTGCATAAAGCTGTTCAGTGGAGTTGTCCGGAGCGGAAAGCCTGCTTTGGCGGCTCCGGCTGTGGAAATCGGCATCCTTGATGGTGACAGAGACCATGGAAACAAAGGCATGGTCCTTACGGATACGTGCCCCTACTTTTTCACAGAGGGCAAGAAGCACCCGCTCAGCAGCGGCACCGTTTGTTATGTCGGCGGGAAGCGTGGTGGAATTTCCATAGCTTTTGGCAGCAGTCTGTTCACTGCTGACCGGTGCGGTATCAATGCCATTGGCGGCATCGTGAAGGAAGCTTCCCTGTTTCTTAAAATGGGAGATTAATATTGTCCGGTCGGTTCGGGCAAGCTCCCCGATGGTATGAATGCCGAGGGTATGCAGGTGCGCTGCGGTAGAATGTCCTACATAAAGCAGATTTTCAATTGGAAGAGGCCAGAATTTATCCGGCAGCTCCTCCGGAAACAGTGTGTGAACGAAATCAGGTTTTCTAAAATCAGAGGCAGTCTTGGCGAGCAGACGGTTTACGGAAATGCCTACATTTACCGTGAACCCAAGCTCTTCTTTTATTTCATCCTTTATTTTATGGGCAAAGGCAACCGGATCACCATATAGTTTCCCCGTTCCGGTCATATCGCAAAAGGCTTCGTCAATACTAAACTGTTCCACTACCGGGGCGTAACGCCTAAGAAGCGCAAGAAAAGCCCTGGAATATTTTACATAGACGGAGAAGTCCGGTTTGGTAATGGAAAGCCCCGGACATTTTTGCAATGCCTTCACAATGGGCTCTCCGGTGGTGATGCCGAGCTGTTTTGCCGGAATTGATTTTGCAAGCACAATACCGTGACGGGTATCCTGATCCCCGCCGATGACGGCTGGGATGCTGCGAAGATCCACGGTTTCTCCAAGGTCGCAGAGGCGGTGTCTGGCTTCCCAGCTGAGGAACGCGGAATTTACATCAATGTGATAAATGATGGGTGCAGCCATGGAAGGCCTCCTTTCTGCAAAATACGGAATATATGTTCGATAGTATTATAGCAAAGGAAGAGGCAGATGGCAAGTGTTCAGAAGGTATTTCTTTTAAAGCATACGGCGCAATATTTTATGGATAAACAGGAGATTTTTGGTGCATACTTCCGTTGTACAAATAAAAATGGAGGACAGTACCATGGCAGTAGATTTTAAAACCAGTGAAACAAAGGATAATCTGATGCGTGCGTTTGCGGGAGAAAGTCAGGCGAGAAACCGTTATACCTTTGGAGCAGCACAGGCAAAGGAGCAGAAGCTCCATGTGATTGAGGCTGTGTTTACGTTGACGGCAGATCAGGAGAAGGAGCATGCAGAGATTTTTTACAACCATTTGTCAGAGCTTGCAGGAGAAACCATCCATGTAGACGGCGGATATCCGATTGATATCACAAACAGTATTTCTGAGCTTTTACGTATGGCGCAGCATAACGAATACGAGGAGCATGACGATGTGTACCGTGCGTTTGCGGAAAAGGCAAAGGAGGAGGGCTTTTTAAAGGTGGCTGCTTCCTTTGATATGATTGCAAAAATTGAAAAGCTCCACGGCAACCGGTTTGGGGCACTGGCTGAGCTTTTAGAGAAAAATCAGCTTTTTGTATCGGATATAAAGACCGGCTGGTTTTGCCTGAATTGCGGCTATGTGTATGAGGGAACCGAGGTACCGATGCAGTGTCCGGTATGTTCTCATGACCGCGGTTATTTTGTTCGTCTGGAGCTGGCACCGTATACCGGAGGCTGCTGTATGGAGGGCGTTTGCGAAAAATGTTCGTCTGATGAGAAAAACAGATAAATCATTGCGATAAATAAAATTGCAAAAAGAAGAAAAAGGGGTTGTCTGCCCCTTTTTGTTTTGGTATAATTTTCGTGGAGACAGGAAAAGCATGGTGGGAGAAGAAAAGGGTGAGAATCCGGCTTAATTTTTTTTGCCTATTTTTACTTTCAGGAAAGATATAAACTGCCCGGAGGCGTTTATATAAAATACTTTTAGGAGGATGAGCAAATGAAACTTGTGTATGATGTAGAGGACAGGATGGGCTTTGGCAAGCTGGTTGTCTTCGCAATCCAGCAGCTTTTGGCAATTATGGCTGCAACTCTTGTGGTTCCGATGATTATCGGAAACGGAATGAAGTCGGAGGCAGCATTGTTTGGTGCGGGCATAGGTACTTTAGTCTATATTGCCTTCACAAAGAAGAAGAGTCCGGTATTCCTCGGTTCTTCGTTTGCGTTTTTAGGTTCTATGGCAGCAGCCTTTGCCGGCGGCGTGTCCATGGAGGTGGGATATCTGGGACTGATTATCGGTGCGGTTTTTGCAGGTCTGGTGTACGTTGCAATCGCAATTGTGGTAAAGATTGTTGGTGTTGACTGGATAAACAGACTGATGCCGGCTGTCGTTATCGGACCGACGGTTGCAATTATTGGACTTTCTCTTGCAGGAAATGCCATTGGCGATTTGACCTCCGGCGAGGTGTTCCGGACCGACGTGGTAGAGGGCATCGAACAGCAGGTACAGCTTGCGTCTCCGCTTGCGACCATTCTTTGCGGTCTGGTTACACTGTTTGTAACGGTTCTTTGCTCTACCTATGGAAAGAAAACCCTGAAGCTGATTCCGTTTATTATAGGTATTCTGGCAGGCTATGTAGTAGCTGCGATTATGACCGTTATCGGAAATGCGGCAGGCATTGATGCAATTAAGGTGATGAGCTTTGATTCTTTGACGGGACTTGTAACTGATGCAGAGGGAAAGCTTGCGGTTTCTCTCAGTACCTTTGTTGCCGTTCCGGAGTTTACCTTTATGACGGCGCTTGGCGGCTTTGATGAGATTACCGGCGCTTATATCGGAACGATTGCGGTGGCATATGTTCCGGTAGCATTTGTTGTATTTGCAGAGCATATTGCAGACCACAAGAACATTTCCTCTATCATTGAGCGTGATTTGCTGAAGGAGCCGGGTCTTAGTCGCACTCTTCTTGGTGATGGCGTAGGCTCTATTGTCGGTGCATTTTTTGGCGGCTGTCCGAATACGACCTATGGGGAGTCCATTGGCTGTGTTGCAATTACGAGAAATGCGTCTGTTATTACGATTATTGCAGCCGCAGTCGGGGCAATGCTGATTTCCTTTGTAAGTCCGTTTGTAGCATTTGTAAATTCCATTCCGTCCTGCGTTATGGGTGGTGTCTGCATGGCGCTGTACGGCTTTATCGCAGTCAGCGGTCTGAAGATGTTACAGGATGTGGATTTGGGACAGAATAAGAATCTGTTTGTTGCCTCCACGATTTTAATTGCGGGCATCGGCGGACTGTCTGTTACCTTTGGAAAGGTAACGCTGACCTCCATTGCATGCGCGCTTATTTTGGGTATTATCGTAAACATTATGCTTTCGAAGGAAAAGCCTGAGGAGTCTGAAGAATAAAGAAATCTGCATAATCTGCCACATTTTCAGCATACTAACTCCATAGCAATGATTTGGAAATCAAATCACACAAGCAATGGTTATGGAGGAAATACCTCCTTGTAAGAAAGGAGCTAGTATGAAAGCAACAGGAATTGTGCGTCGTATCGACGATTTGGGCAGGGTGGTCGTACCGAAGGAAATCAGAAGAACCTTAAGAATTCGTGAGGGCGACCCACTGGAAATCTTTACAGACCGTGAGGGTGAGATTATCTTAAAGAAGTATTCGCCAATCGGAGAGCTGAGTCTTTTTGCAAAGCAGTTTGCAGAGTCCATGGCGCAGACCACGGGACATATTGCAGCGATTGCAGACCGGGATCAGTTTATCGCCATGGCAGGAACCACAAAGAAGGAGCTGCTTGCAAAGTCCGTCAGCAGAGAGCTGGAGGGACTGATGACGGATCGGGAAAGTCTGGTTGCTGCGAAGGGCGAAAAGGGATATATTCCGGTCAGTCCTGAGGAGGATGAGTATGAGCAGCAGGTGATTGCGCCGATTATCAGTGAGGGTGATGTGATTGGTGCGGTTATGATTTTGTCAAAGGACAAAAAGGAACGCTTTGGGAATATGGAATTAAAGATTGCAGGAACTGCAGCGGCGTTTTTGGGAAGACAGATGGAGCAGTAAACAAAAAGAGCAGGAAAGCACAGAAGTGGTGTTTTCCTGCTCTTTTTGTATAAGCAGGGTGCGTAGGCGGCTTCTGCAGGCATACGCGGAATGTGAAGTGTGGATTACGCGAAAAACGAAGGGAAAAAGAGCTCCGAAATGGTTTATTTTCCTATGAATATATGCGGTTTCTCTGCATTTTTTGACGAAACCACTGTAAAACGGGTGGTTCTACAATATATTTCCCGTGAAATAGCGCAGAACTCTTGACAAATAAGGCAAATCGGGGTATAACTAAAGTATCTAATACTTTTCGAGGAGGGAATTTTTACATGAACAAGGCAGAATTAGTAGCAGCAATGGCAGAAAACGCAGGATTATCCAAGAAGGATTCTGAGAAGGCATTGGCAGCTTTCGTAAGCGTAGTAACCGATGAATTAAAGAAGGGCGAGAAGGTTCAGTTAGTTGGCTTCGGTACATTCGAGGTAGCTGACAGACCGGCAAGAACCGGTAGAAATCCGCAGACCAAGAAGGCAATTAAGATTCCGGCATCCAAGGCTCCGAAGTTTAAGGCTGGAAAGGCATTAAAGGATACTGTAAACGCTTAATTTTGTATTGATTTTTGCCAAGTGAATTTTGAGGGCTGCCGCAATATGTGGCAGCCCTTTCTACTTTATTGGCGACAAGGAGAGAACAATTATGAGATTAGATAAATTTTTAAAGGTATCCCGGCTGATTAAACGC
>CAZCON010000017.1:0-11766 GCA_964500085.1 uncultured Lachnospiraceae bacterium | reverse complement strand
AAAATTCCAACACGACCCGTCATGCGGCAGAGTTCTGGATGATTGAGCCGGAAATCGCATTTGCAGATTTGCAGGATGATATGGCACTTGCAGAGGGGATGATTAAGTACATTATTTCCTATGTGCTGGAAAATGCACCGGAGGAAATGAACTTTTTTAACAGCTTTGTAGATAAGGGATTGATTGAGCGCCTGAATCATGTGCTGCATTCTGAGTTTGGTCATGTGACCTACACAGAGGCAATTGAAATTTTAGAGAAGAACAATGATCAGTTTGATTATAAGGTAAGCTGGGGCTGTGATTTACAGACGGAGCATGAGCGTTATTTGACCGAGCAGATTTTCAAAAAGCCGGTATTTGTAACCGATTATCCGAAGGATATTAAGGCCTTTTACATGAAGATGAATCCGGACAACAGGACGGTTGCAGCAATGGATCTTTTAGTTCCGGGCATTGGAGAAATCATTGGCGGAAGTCAGAGAGAGGACGATTACGACAAGCTTTATAAGAGAATGGAGGAGCTGAAGTTAAATCCGGCAGATTATGAGTTCTATTTGGATTTACGGAAATATGGTTCTGCAAGACATGCCGGCTTTGGTCTTGGTTTTGAGCGCTGCGTGATGTATCTGACCGGTATCGGTAACATCCGCGATGTGGTTCCGTTCCCAAGAACCGTAGGTACCTGTGATCTGTAAGCGAAAGAGGAGGCAGTTATGAAGCCGGAAGCAGTATTTCCTAATTTGGATCAGGCAAAACTTCCATATATGACTCCGGCCGTAGGAATCAATAAGGAGCAGTGTCCGATAGTACGTGAGGACGGGTATGCGGTTCCACAGCTGATTTTTTGCGTAGAAGGGAAGGGAGTTCTGGAGACAGAAGGAAAAACCTTTGATCTCACGGAGGGAGAAATTTTTTTCCTTCCGGAGAACAGGGAGCACAGGTACTATGGAAAGGGCAGATGGGTAACAAGTTGGATTCATCTGGCCGGTGTTAGCATGAAGCAGACGCTGGATTGTCTCGGACTGAAGGATGCTGTTATTGTGAGCGGCTCTGATACCTCCCGTTGCGAGCGGGTTCTGCGCCAGATTTTGACTGAGCTGAAGAATGACCGTATTTATGGGATGGAGCGGTGTTCAATTCATTTGTATGAGCTGCTTATGGAGTTTTATATGCTGCAGCATGAACAGTTAAAGTCGCCGGGAAAGGGGATGCAGCGGCTGTTGCCGGTGTTGGATTATATTGATGAGCATATTACGGAGCAAATGACGCTGGCAGAGCTGGCAGATGTTATGAAGATAACGCCGCAGCATTTGTGTCGAAACTTTAAGGATGCACTTTCAATGCGCCCTTTTGAGTATATTGTTAGGCGCAGAATACAGATTTCCAAACGCTATCTGGCAGACCGCAGTATGAAAATTTCGGTAGTGGGACAGATGGTAGGAATGCGGGATGTCAGCTATTACTGCTATAATTTTAAAAAGCTGGAGGGGATTACACCAAACGAGTTTCGGGCACAGAATTTCTGAGAAGAAGCTGCAGAGCTGACAGAACATACTCCGAACTTGCAGAAGCGGAGCTGTATGTTACACTGTACGGCAGCGCCAATGGGGATTTACAGGCAGGAGGGGAAGACGGGAGGCTGTAAATGGATTTTAGAAAACGGTTGATAGTCGCTTTTATGATAATGACGCTGTTTCCAATGCTACTGTTGGTAAGTCTCGGTTTTGTCATTATTAAATATCAGGGACTGACCATGCAGCAAAGCTACAATACCGAGGTGGATGCCCTGCAGGTGCTGCAGAATCCGGTACAGGTGTTAAATCGTTTGACGCGAGGCGCGTTCAATGAGATAAAAACGGTATCGGGAAAGAATCCGGAGAAAATGCTGGAAGAGTCCTATTTGGAGGAACTAAATGAAAGTCTGGGTGAGAGACAGGCTTTTTTGGTCGTTCAAAAAAATGGGAAAATGGTATACTGCGGGGATTTTTCGGTTTATGAAAAGATTGAAGAGTCGTTGCCGGCGTATGGTGCGTATACGGCAAATATCGACGGCGGTATGTATATTAATGGTAAGATTCCATATTTGTTGAAGCAGCATGATTTTCTCTTTTCGGATGGAGAGGCGGGAAGCGCATACATCATATCGGATGTCAGTACGCTGATGCCACAGACAAGGAATACGATTATTCAGGCGGTCGGTTCTATTTTGATGGTATTGTTTCTGACGGGGGTATTTTTGATTGTTTGGCTGTATGCCGGTATTTTAAAACCGATTAATAAGTTAAAACGGGCAACGAACCGGGTGAAGGAAGGAGATTTGAATTTCAGTCTGGAACGAACCGGCGAGGATGAAATCGGAGAGCTGAGTACGGATTTTGAGGAAATGCGGGCTCATCTGAAGGCAGAGATTGATGCCAGAATCCAGTATGAGCAGGATTTGCGTAATCTAATCGGAAATATTTCGCATGATTTGAAAACGCCGCTGACAGCAATCAAGGGGTATGCAGAGGGGATGATGGATGGCGTGGCAGATACGCCGGAAAAGCAGGAGAAATATCTGAAAATCATCCGGAGTAAGGCAGAGGATATGACGCGGATGGTGGAGGAACTTTCTCTTTATACCCAGATTGACTGTAAGTCTTATCCGTATTATTTTGAAAAGGTACGGTTGTCAGACTTTTTTGCAGACTGTATTGAGGAGGACAGACTGGAGCTGGAGCGCAAGCATATCTCGATTTCGCTGGAAAACCGGCTTTTAGAGGAAGAGGAGGTTTATGCAGACCGAGAGCAGTTAAAACGGGTAACAATGAATATTCTCGGCAATGCGGTAAAATACTTATCTAAAGAAAGCGGTCACATAACCATTACAATTTCAGATGAGGGAAAGTACATTCGCACGGAAATAAGCGATACCGGGGCAGGAATTGCCGAAGCGGATTTGCCGCATGTGTTTGAGCGTTTTTATCGTGGAGACACCTCCAGAAATTCCGGAAAGGGCGGTTCTGGGCTTGGGCTGGCAATTGTGAAGCAGATTGTGGAGGATCATGGCGGAACCATATGTGCTGCCAGCCAGAAGGGTGAGGGAACGACGATTTCCTTTACGCTTTTGAAGGTGCGGCAAAATGGTGAGATACAAGAGGTTCCTCAGCAGCACCGAGAGCTTAAGGGGATTAAGGAATAAAGGAATCAGGGAACTCGGACAGGATTCGGGGCAATGCACGAAAGGAGGAGCCTATGGCGAAGATTTTAATTATTGAGGATGAAACGGCGATTGCCGAGCTGGAACGCGATTATCTGGAGCTGTCCGGTTATGAGGTAAGTATTGCAGAGGACGGTCTTAAGGGAAAGCAAGCTGCATTGGAGGAAGATTACAACCTTGTGATTCTGGATTTGATGCTTCCCGGCTGTGACGGATTTGAAATTTGCAAGGCAATTCGGGAGGCAAAAGATATTCCGGTGCTGATGGTTTCGGCGAAGAAGGATGAGGTGGATAAAATCAGGGGGCTGGGGCTGGGAGCCGATGATTATATGACAAAACCATTTAGTCCGAGTGAGCTGGTGGCAAGAGTGAAAGCGCATTTGCAGCGTTATGAACGTCTGGTCGGCAGCGGTGTCAGGGAAAACCAGGTGGTGGAAACCAGAGGACTTCGTATTGATAAGACGGCACGGAGAGTGTTTGTAAATGGAGAAGAAAAACCGTTTACCACAAAGGAGTTTGATTTGCTGACCTACCTTGCAGAGAATCCGAACCGTGTGTTTTCTAAGGAGGAGCTGTTCCGTGCTATTTGGGACATGGATTCCATTGGAGATATCGCAACGGTAACGGTGCATATCAAAAAGGTGCGTGAGAAAATTGAAGCGGATACGTCAAATCCACAGTACATTGAAACGATATGGGGCGTAGGGTACCGCTTTAAAGCATAGGCGCAATTTGCCCGTTATGGTTTTACACCGGAAGATGCATACGGCGGGAAAGGGGTTAAATAGGTTTGATACAGGAGACAATACAAGGGGTACCATTGGTATTTGAAACAGAAAAAGAGCTTTTTTCGCCGGCGGCAGTGGATAGAGGGACCTTAGCCATGCTGCAGACAGTAGAGCTG
Source organism: uncultured Lachnospiraceae bacterium (assembly GCA_964500085.1). GTDB lineage: Bacteria > Bacillota > Clostridia > Lachnospirales > Lachnospiraceae > SIG307. The sequence goes on along the minus strand of CAZCON010000017.1, from coordinate 7,663 downwards.
CAGAGTAACGATGTCGTGCTGGATTTGGGCTGTGGTTACGGTGTCGTGGGTATTTTTTCTGCAAAGAAAATCGGAGAAGAACGGGTGGAAATGTGTGATGTTTCTGAAAAAGCGGTGGAGCTGTCAGGACAAAATGCCGTAAAAAACGGCGTACCCGGAGTTATGATTTTGCAGAGCAATGGGTTTGAAAAGGTAGAAAAGAAGGATTTTACATTGATTTTATCTAATCCACCGTATCATACAGACTTTTCAGTGGCGAAAAATTTTATTGAGGAAGGCTGGCAGCACCTTGTGGAAGGTGGAAAGATGATCATGGTAACAAAGCGGCTGGACTGGTATAAGAATAAGCTGACCGCAGTGTTTGGCAGAGTCCGGGTGCAGAAAATCGACGGGTATTATGTGTTTTGTGCGGAGAAGGGGAAACGTCCGTCAAAGCAGAAAAAACCGGTAAAAACCATGTCAAGGAAGCTGGAGCGAAAGTATGCAGGGAAGAAGAAAGGAGTAAAGCGATGAGCGGAGAAGGTGCGATTGCAGTAAAAGAGGGCAAGAAGAAAAAATCGTTTTTTGGGAAAGTATTTCGTCTGGCAATGTTTGCCGCAACGGTATACGGAGCGGTGACGGCATTTGCCAAAGCGATGCGCCGTCTGGCGGGTCGTCTGGAGGAAAACAACGAGGGAAGTGAAAAGAAGCGTTATCTGAACTTTATGAGTGGCAGAAACATTCGGTTTGACGGTGAGACACTTTCTGCTGCGGAGATAACTGCGGTGGCAGGCAGTGTGGAATTGGATTTGACAGGAGCAGAGCTTTTGGATACTACGAGCGTCAGTGTACGTACATTGATGAGCGGCGTGGTAATAAAGGTGCCGCCGATGGTGCGCGTAGAGGTGGATGATACGGTGATGCTGAGCGGTTTTGTAAATTTGGTACCGGAGTACGAAAGCAAGGAAACATCAGTTCTTCATCTGACGGTACAAGGCTTTTTATCCGGTGTGAGGATAGAAATAAAATCGTAAAAAACGGGGCTTCCGAAACAGTAAATCTGTCAGGAAGCCCTGTTTGAACATAACGGTAGCTTATAAATTAAAGTCAAAGCCCTTCAACATTCTTGCACGGCTCGGATGGCGAAGCTTACGCAATGCCTTTGCCTCAATCTGGCGAATGCGTTCCCGTGTGACATTGAACTCTTTTCCTACCTCCTCTAAGGTACGACTTCTTCCATCCTTTAAGCCAAAGCGGAGCATCAGTACCCGCCGTTCCCGGTCGGTCAGCGTATCCAGAAGATTTGCAATTTGATCCTGCAATACGGCGTAGGATGCCGCTTCCTCCGGTCCCATAACACGTTCATCCTTAATAAAATCGCCAAGGTGACTGTCGTCTTCTTCGCCGATTGGAGTATCTAAAGAAATTGGGTCGGCGGAAATCTTTAAAATTTCACGAACCTTTTCGGCAGGCATATCAAGCGCATTGGCAAGCTCCTGTTCGGTAGGTTCTCTCCCAAGCTCCTGCAGCAGGGTACGGGAAACACGGTAGGTCTTGTTGATGACCTCTGACATATGTACCGGAATCCGGATGGTACGGGACTGATCGGCGATAGAACGGGTAATTGCCTGACGAATCCACCATGTGGCATAAGTGCTGAATTTATAGCCCTTATTATAATCAAATTTATCAACAGCCTTAATCAGACCTAAGTTTCCTTCCTGAATCAAATCAAGGAAGGAAAGTCCACGGCCAACATAACGCTTTGCAATGCTGACAACAAGGCGGAGGTTGGACTCTGCAAGAAGCTTCTTTGCATGCTCATCCCCCTGTTCAATGCGCTTGGCGAGCTCGATTTCCTCGGCAATGGAAAGCAGCGGATAATTACCGATTTCCTTTAAATACTGCTTCACCGGATCGTCTGACATTACATTGGCAAGGGCATTTAAGTCTTCGAGCTCAGCCAGTGCTTCGTCTGCATCCTCTAAATCTAACAGTTCCTCATCATCAGGAAGCCCGTCCCCGTTCATGGGAGACATTACAAGAATACCGTTTGCATCCAAATATTCATATATTTTGTCAATCTGGCTTACCTCCAGATTCATTTCCTTGAAAAAGTCGTTAATTTTGTCAACTTCCAGTACATCCTTATTGCTACGTGCCATTGCAACCAGCTGTTTTAAGCGTTGCTCGAAATTTTGTATTTCATTTGCCTGTTCCATGTCGAAACTACTCCTTTATAATGTGACTCTTTGCCGACGGAATCTGTCGAAAAAGAGCGCAAGCAATATTATAGCACAGGTGCATTCAAAAAGTGAAGTAATTTTTTGTAAAAAACATAAAATTGGTAAAAACTACTTGAAATGGAAGAAAAGTACGGTTTTTTCTGGTGAAAAAGGCGAAAGGGAAGGACATAGAATTTTAAGAAACAGCAGATTGCAAATTCATTGACCGAAAGGTATAATATGGAAAAGAAAGAAGGTGTATGGCATGGAAAAAACGCAAAGAAAAAAGACAGGGAGAGGGGTTACGGTACTTCTTTGCATACTTGTCGTTTGTTTTGGGGGAATTGCTGCAGCATGTGGGGAACTGTCTGACGGGAGGAAGCCGCCTGCAACAGAGGCACCGGATACAGAACGGCAGGAAACGCCAAGTGTAACGAATGTGCCTGATAACGCAGCTGCGGCGGAGATAACCTCAATGCCGGAGGAAGCTTTAACAAAGGAGATGCTGGAAAGCCTGCTGGAAGATATGACACTGGAAGAAAAGGTGGGACAGATGTTTTTGGTGCGCTGTCCGGAGGATGCCGTTGCCGGAATTGTGGAATATAAGGTGGGCGGTTATGTGCTGTTTGCTGATGATTTTGAGGAAGAAATAAAAGAATCGATGTCAGAGAAATTGAACGAATATCAAAAAGCATCGAAACTACCGCTTTTGTTTGCGGTCGATGAGGAGGGGGGAACCGTCGTCCGCATTAGTCGCTTTTCTGCGTTTCGTGAGACTGCATTTTTGTCTCCGCGTGAGTTGTACCAAAGCGGTGGATTGGAACGGATTGTGGAGGATACGAGGGAAAAGGCAGAACTTTTACTGTCGCTTGGCATTAACGTAAATCTTGCCCCGGTGTGCGATATTTCACAGGATACGGCGGCGTTCATGTATGCGCGCAGTTTTGGAGGAACCGCAGAGGAAACGGCAGCGTATGTAACGACGGTGGTGACTATCATGGAGGAAACAGGACTTGGCAGTGTGCTGAAGCATTTTCCGGGCTATGGAAACAATGCAGACACTCATGAAGGGATTGTGTATGATATCCGTACCTATGAAACCTATCAGGAAAATGATTTTAAGCCTTTTTTAGCCGGAATTGAGGCCGGTGCCGGAGCTGTTATGGTTTCTCATAATATCATAAAGTGTATGGATGCCGGACAGCCGGCATCGTTGTCAGCCAGAGTACACCAGATTTTAAGGGAGGAGCTTGCCTTTGACGGCGTGATTCTTACGGATGATTTGCATATGGACGCCATACAGGACTTTATGGGAACGGAAGCTGCCGCGGTGGCAGCGGTGCTCGCCGGGAACGATATGCTGTGCTGTACGGACTTTGAGGTACAGATACCGGCAGTCCTAGAAGCGGTAAGAGACGGGAGAATTTCAGAGGAACGGATTGATGCGTCGGTGCTTCGGATTTTGAAGTGGAAAGCGGAGCTTGGGATATTAAACGAATAAAGAAAACAGATTGTGCCGGTTCCGGAAGCATCCGGAACCGGCACAATCTTAAATTTCAATGCTGTTGGCATCCGACAGATGAAGCTTGGTGTAAATAAATACTCTGTCACCGGCTTCCAGTACCATGTTGCCGTTTGGAATCAGCGCCTTGTTTTTGCGCTTTACCAGTACAATGATGGACTGGCGGGAAATATCCAAATCCCGGATGCGTAGCCCCGACCATGGATTCTTTTTTTTCAGAACCACTTCCTTTAGGGTGATATGTGCGTCCTCTTCATAAGGCTCGGCACCAAGTACCAGCACATCTGCCTCCTCCAACACTAAATCGCCCCGTGGAATTAAAATATCATTGTCACGCTTTACGATGGCGACAATCATACCGGAGGACAGCTTTAAGTCGGCAATGCGTTTGCCAAGCCTTGTCGTTTGGACCGATTTCGATTCGGATAAAATGCATATCAGCTTCATAGCCGTATTCGTTCCTTTTTTTGAGACGAGAATACTGGTCTACAAAGCCTGCGGAAATAATACCGGTTGGGATGGCAACCATACCGACGCCCAGAAAGGTAATAAAAATGCCGAATATCTTGCCGAGCGTGGTAACCGGATAGATGTCGCCGTAGCCTACGGTAAGCAGGGTGGAAGCTGCCCACCAGACACCGGAGAAGGCATTTTCAAATATGTCCGGCTGCGCTTCGTGCTCCAGACTGTACATACAAAGGCTGGAGCCAATCATTAAAATCAAAATAATCACAACGGAAGAAATAAGTTGGGAACGCTTTCCGTAAATAACCTCCGTGATAACATGCAGGGAGTCGTAGTAAGCGTTAATTCGGAACAGCCGGAAAATACGAACGATTCGAATCATACGGAACGCTACGGTGCCCGACGGGAAGAAAAAAGGCAGATAGTATGGCAGGAAGGAAAGCAGGTCAATGATGCCGAGGAAAGAAACCATATACTTTCGCAGAGCACGTCCCTCGGTCATATCTTTTTCATTCTCGTACAAAACCCTTGCCGTAAGCAGACGAAGCACATAGTCCAGCGCAAAAAACGCAACCGTAATACGTTCTGTCCAGAGAAATACCGTGCTAAACTGTGCCTGTAGGGAGTCAAAGGTGCACATAATACTGGCGGTCAGATTCAGTACGATAGCAAAAGCGCTTATAAAATCATAAGCACGGCTGACATGATCCAAATCGTTTCCAACCTCTAATATTTCAAGGAGCCGCTTGCGGCGGCGGTACCATTTTTTACTCATGGGAGCCTCCCTTTTTACGAAATGATTTCCGGACGGAATATCCTTTCCGCACGTTTGTATATGCAGTGTATTTTCCATACATAGTGTATCACAAACAAAGGAGGAAATCAATTTGTAAAGATGGTGTCAACAGGAAAGTACAGGTCTTGTTTCCGGGGAAAAGGCATGGTAAAATTTTAGTGTACAGAATTGCGAGAACTGCAAGGCAACGGAGCAATTCGTGTTTCCTTGGGGAATGATCGAGTGGAGGGGAATAATGAAATTTTATACGAAGGAATGGTATGATTTAAGGCAGCATTTGCATTATACCTGCGGCGTAAAAAAGATACCGGATAAGGAATATTCCGATAAGGAAATCAGGGAATTGTATTATCTGGCGTTAAAAAAGGAAGTGGGGACAATAAAAGATTTTAAAGAAGGATATCGTATCGGAATGCGGTATGTACCGTTACGCTACCCGGCGTGGGTGCTACAGGCGGTGGATAAACGTCTCTTAGCCCTTGATTTGATGCCGGAACGTGTACCGGCAGTTAAAGAGGGAAGAGCAGAAGAACCGGAGGGCATTTCAAAAAATTGGGAAGAAGGCAGAAGAAATATTAAGTAAGCAGGAAGTTTCGGAAGAGCTTCGTGCGTCGTTTCAATTTCACGATGCCCATCTTTTGACCTTAAAGAAGGTACGCTCCAATGTGGAAATATGTATGAACAATGCTGGCGGATGGACAGAGGGGACACCTTATGTTAAGGTTGTCTTTAAAAAGGTAGTGCTGTATGACAGAGAAAAAGGGTTTGTACTTCGAAAGAAACCGGGACAGGACGGAGCGTGGGAGTCCAATTGCCAGTTTCTGTACAAGGAGATTTACCGTACAGAGTACGGCTACGAGGTACATATGCTGTTGTGGGCAGGCAGAAAGCCATGGTATCTTACCATCGGCTGCGAAGAGATTTTGATAGAGGATAAGATACAGCTGTAAAAGAAACTACGCCGTATATCCTCCGGTAATTTCGCAAACATTGTTGTCAGGGTCGCGGACATCAAAATAATAATAGCCTTCATGTACCTTTTTGATTTCCGTCATGGGACCGATGCTTTGTTCCTTCAAACGCAGAAATTCCTGTTTCAAATCCTCCACCCAGAAATTTAGTACAAATTTATGGTCGCCGTCGGCGTAATGGTGTCCCGGCAGATGGTCTTCGTTCATCAGTGCAAGGCATTTGTTGTCAAAGTAAAACTCTGCAAATTTATTGCCGCAGTTTCTGGTGGAAACGGTCATGGAGAGCAACTTTTCGTAGAAAGCAATCGAAGCCTCAAAGTCTCTTGTAATTAAGTAAATGCTGCCTAAATGAAGCTCCTGCGGGCGAAGTCTTTTGAGGTCAGTTTCCTCTAAAAGAATTGCGTTCGTATCAACGGAAAAGAGCTTGCTCATTTGTACGACCTTATCAAGCTCCGGTAAGGACTGTTCCATCTCCCATTTGGAAACGGACTGTCTGGAAACGGAGAGCTTTTGGGCAAGCTGCTCCTGTGTCAGTCCGTTGTTAATTCGTAATTGTTGAATATTACTTCCGATGCTCATGGCGTACCTCCTGCTTGTATGATTCCATGGTTTCACAGCCCGATAGGTGGGACGGGGTGAAATGTGACCTGTTTTTTCCTCTATTATAGGCTATGGAGGGGAAAAGGTCTACCAACTTTTCTTGGAATCTTGGCAACCGGAGGTTGCTGGGAGCTGAGACGTTACTCAAAAATAAGAATCAGTCCGGAAAAAGAATAAAAAAGTAACATCGGCAGGACGATGCAATGACTGTAAAACATTGATTCCTGCCGATGTTGCTGATTTGTTTACAATGCCGCCTTCTGGGCTTTTGCGGCTCTTTGGCGCATCCGGACTCTTCTGGTGGAAAGCTCCTTCCCATGAAAGGTAAAGGTTTCTACTCTTGCGTGGAATGCTCCGGCAAAGGCAAGTGCGTTGTCATTCTTATCAAAGGTGATAGCCTTTACACCACGGCTGTTTTTCTTGAGCTCCGGAACCTCCTCTACTGGGAAGGCGAGAGATGCCATACCCTCGGTTAAAAGGATGACCTTCATGTTGCCGGAAAGCACATCTGCGGCCGACATCATGGAAATGCCGATAATGGAATCGCCCTCATCCAGCTTGGTTGTGTTGATGGCAAGACGGGAGGTTTCAAACTCAATACCGGAAACACGTTTGATAAAGCCGTTTCTTGTTGTGAATAAAAGCTGTGATTCGAACAAATCTTCAAAGGAGGTATAAAGCATAGCGTCCTCCTTGCCAATCTTGCAGAGCGTGTGAATCAATACCCCCTTGTCCTTGATACGGCATTTTGGAATGGCAGAAGCCTTTACCTGATACATATTGCCCTGCATGGTAAAGACGCAGAGCCTGTCGTTATTCTTCATCTTTACGATGTGGGTAAATTCCTTTAAGGTATCTTCGCCGACTCTGGAGTAGGCGGCGGCGTCCACTGACTTGGTGTAGCCGAATTTATCGACTAAAACATAAATATCCTCAATTTTTTCCTCTACCACATAGTCCGCTACCGTAATATTATCTATGACAGTTTTTCGCGGAACACCGAATTTTTTGCGGAATTCCCTCAGCTGGTTTTTAATGACGCGGTGCAGCTCCGGTCGGAAAGAATGGTCTGGTAGCTGGCAATATTTCCGTTTAAGGCATCGCT
>CAZCON010000016.1:0-11856 GCA_964500085.1 uncultured Lachnospiraceae bacterium | reverse complement strand
ATTCTTCTCAGGTACTGAATGCTTTCCATCTCTGTGTCCAGCTTGTACATATAATTTAATTTAAAAAACACCTTCGCTGCACTATCGCTGATTTTTCCCCTGCTGTTGTTAGAAACCCTTGTTGACGACCTTTTGTTCGTTGTAAAAAACTCCGCCTGCACGTTTTTCACTCTTTCTTCCGTAAGCTCTGCATACTTTTTCAATTCTCCGTCAAAATCAGGTGCCATCTCACTTACCATACGTGCGAGCTTTGTGTGTTGGGAACGCGGCAAAAGATGCTGCTTTCCCGTAAGAGTTTCAAAATTTAACATTACAACAAAAACGGACGGCTGATACCCGCAATTTAACTGCCCCTTCAGTACATGATAAAAAGATGGCATTCCCATTCCATGCATAGTCAACAGTTTTACATTCTCGTCGCCCAACCTTTGATTAAAAATATCCGTTAAAGAATCCTTATTCTCATCATAGAAAGAAATCACCTCAAACATACAATCCCCCATGACTAAAATTTCATCCTGCATCGGCCGGCAAAATTCCTTTGTGAACCGCTCATATAAATTTGCCTTTGGATAGAAAAATTCTTTATTCTCCATCAGTCCTGCTGCAATCAACTGTTCTCTGATAGAATCCCCTTCTTCAACTGAAATCATATAAACAACATCTTTTTTTCTTTGCAATGCCTGTTCTACACTAATAATCGGATATCCGTCTATCACGCCTCCCCATTTCTCCGCATTATTATCCGTAAAGACAAGATTCGTATATCCCTCCTCTTCCAAAACCACAGAAAATTCTGCGCCGCGTATTCCGGCACCAAAAATCAAAATTTGTTTTTTTTCAAATATTTCTTTATTATTCCTTACACATTCTAAAATAACCGTGTAATCTTCCTTACTTATCGCCGTAACCGGCCACGCATAATTCTGTACCTCTTCCATCCCTTTTTCCCTCTTTCCATATAAAAATCATTTTATCACTTACTGTTTAGCTCTCTTGCCTGTCCTTTAAAAATAAATCCCCTATGCACACATAGGCTTCCGGCTGTATTCCTTTTTTTTCAAACAAGTCCTGTGCCATATTGGACGCTTTTACCGCAAGAACAACCACAACTTCATTTTCAACCATTTGAAACATCTCCGGTTTTATCGTTTCAATTCCATGAAATTTTTCTTTCTGAAACAAATCAATGACACATCGCAATTTTGCATTGGGATATTCCCGTTGCATATAATCATAAAATTTCTCCGTTCCCTCCGTTAATCCCCATACGCTATAAAAAAAAGCAGCATCCTTGCTGAACCTATTTTCAATAAATTCGTATGCCTTATTCAAATTTCCTAAAATTGTCTCCTGAAATTTTACATATTGCCTTTTTTTTCGATTTTCATAAAACTCGCTTATTTCATAATAGGAATGCGTTGCATAAGCATTTGTTACTCTTTTAATTGCATTTTCCAGCATCTTCTTTTTTATTTCTTCGCATTCAACCGCATCAGGATTCCACTTTATTTTATCATAATCTTTCTTTTCATACAACGGCAGTAGCTTATCAATCCAGCTAAAACGATAGTCTATTTTTTCCCGTGCAAAAATAACCGGTATCCCAAGCGCAACAGCAGGAGCCGCCACATGCAATCTTGAAGTTATAATCAGTGCTGCCTCCTCTGCATATCTGGAATATTGCGCTTTGATATTTTTAATAATTGCTTCTTCCTTTACTTCTTCGTTATAATAATATTGCTGAGTCAAAACCTCACAGTGTTTTTTTAATTCTTCCGGCATGTAGCATTCCAGTTCTTTCGGTGCATCTACCGCAAAAATCTTTTTCCGTAGCTTTTCTGTATCACGTTTATCAAAGGTAAGCGTCATACAGCCGTTCAAATATGCCGAAATACCGTTATCCCGCAACATCTGCATGGTATATTCATCTCTACATCCAATCGGCTCATATCGTTTCAAATATTTAATATTGTACTCATTAAAGTATCTGTCCTGATGCGCTGCCGACTCTATCGTTACCGCCAAAAACACAGGAATGATATAAGGAGAAATCGAAATTTTATCTTCCTTCATATAATTTGAATCAAACAAAGACCAGTTCATCGGAAGAATTAAATATTCCCCTTTGTAATGACATAATTCCTCTATTTTTAAATATACAATTTCCTCCTGCGGTAAAGAAATTTTTCTATAGAGACTATCAATTGCCATAAACTGTAAGTTGTCACCTATATTAACCTTTTTAACTCCATTTTTTGTTTCCGTATTCTGCCAATATAAGTTTGCATATTTCATATCTGGTCTCCTCACGAAGTTTTTTCTTATTATATCTGTTTTCCGATATACTTCCTCATAAACTCTCTCTCAAACTCCTCTATGTACGGCGAGGTGTAAAACTCCTCATAATGCTCTGTCAGCTCCCGTTTCACAAACTCCAGCTGCTTTTGACAGGATGCCAGTTTATTTTTCGATATCTTGTTACACATGGAAATCATATACGACCACTCGCTGTACTGGGCATAGTCCGCTATTTTTGGAAGCTTTGCGGATAAATATTTTGTGCGTTCTCTGAATGCAGCAAAGTATTCGTCCAGCTGTTCCGGAGTCAAAAGCAGGTCATTTGTGGTAAATGCAGAATTATTGCCGGGATGCCGCCAGAAGCAATACTTTGGCACGCCATGCGCTGCCACCCTGTTCGCCGAGGCAAAGTATTTATACGTTGCACGGATATCGTCATACTTTCCCTCCGGCAGGAAACGAATGTCCCCAAACAGCTCCCGTTTCACCAGCTTGGTCGGCATTGCGGCATTGCACTTTTTTCGTTTCAAAAGCATCACCACTGCCTCCTCCGGGGTCAGCACCAGCTTTTCCTCAAACACACAGTTTGGTAAAAATACACCGTCCACCTCTTTGGTTGACCCACACACCGAGATATCCGCTGCTGCCTCTTTTGCCAGACCATACAAAAATTCCAGCATGTCCGGCTCTGCCGTATCATCATCGTCAAGAAAGGTTACATACTCTCCCTGCGCCACGTCAAGCCCCGCATTTCTGCCTGTACCGATATTGCTCTTTGGGATATGAAGCACGCGGATACGCGCGTCCTTCCCTGCATATTCTTCTGCAATCTCCCCACTCCTATCTGTAGAACCGTTATCCACGATGATATACTCAAACTCTTTCATCGTCTGTGCCAGAACGGACTCAATTGCCCGTCCGATGAGTGCTTCTCTGTTATAGGTCAGCATAATCACACTGACTTTTACCATTTCACCCATGGAGCCTTCCCCCCCTCCAGCATCGTCTCTAAGAAGTGCTTATCTCTCTGGGTATCCATACACTGCCAGAAGCCGTCATATTTATATGCCACCAGTTCTCCCATTGCGGCAAGCGTTTCAAACGGCTTTCGCTCCAATATCGTAGAATCCTCGTCTATCATGTCAAAAATCTCCGGGCCGAGCACCATAAATCCGGCGTTAATCCAGCCGCCTTCCTCCTTGCCCTTTTCCGTAAACTTCTGAATCACCTGATTTTCCCCGATGTCCAGCACACCGAACTTATTTCCCGGCTGTACCGCCGTGATGGTGGCAATTTTTCCGTGGCTCTTATGAAACTCTACCAGCTTCGTGATATCGATGTCCGATACCCCGTCGCCATAGGTGCAAAGAAACGGCTCGTCCCCGATATAATTACGGACGCGCTTGATGCGCCCGCCGGTCTGGGTGTTGAGCCCGGTATCCACCAGTGTCACACGCCACGGCTCCGCCACGTTATTGTGCACAATCATTTCATTTTTGTTGGAAAAATCAAAGGTAATGTCCGAACGGTACAAATAATAGTCTGCAAAATATTCCTTGATGATATGTCCCTTATAGCCACAGCATATCACAAATTCATTAAATCCATAATGGGAATAGCACTTCATAATGTGCCAGAGAATCGGCGCGTCGCCGATGGCAATCATCGGCTTCGGCTTTAAATGGCTCTCCTCGCTGATACGGGTACCAAATCCGCCTGCCAAGATAACAACCTTCATAAGCTTCCCCCTCTCTTTCGTTCAAATACCATATTCTAAGAAACAAGGCACAGGGAACTTTTCTGTAACACCAGCGTCCATACTGTCCATGCGCCGCACCGACAAATTTCGTTAAATTATATATAAAAAGTATATCGGCCGACAGAGACGATTTCTTAAGTTTTTGGAGGCTTTTTTCTATCTGCGTTATCTTTTTATTTCCTGCGTTTGCAGCAACAGCTTTGGTAAATCATTCTCCTGTCTTCATGTATCGGTATGTATCCCTGCTGACTCTTTCCCGAAGCTTTCCTCCGTCCGCCGCCGTTTCCATGCGATACACCTCCACGGTCATCCCATCCTCCGTTTCCTCTGTTACCTCGCTTTCGACGGTGGCATTCCTGCGTACCGCCTTCTCCGCGCCATACAATGTCACCCGCACACAACCCTCCGCCGCCTCGCAAAGCAGTAAAACGGGAGCTTCCGTCACATTCCGAAAGCATAAATCCTTGTAATTCCCGGCTATGGCTGCGTCCCGTCCGGGCAGCACATAGCCCACCGGCATCGAGTGCGGGCTCCTCTTTGTGATTTCCAGCTTTGTGTATAAAAGCGCATTGTAAAGCGTGGAAGAAAGCTGACACACGCCGCCTCCTATGCTGTCCGAAAGCTGTCCGTCAATATAGGTCCCTCCGGCTGTATAGCCGTTTTCCTCCGTAAACGGCATCAGCGCCGCTGCGGCAGAGAACTCCTCTCCCGGCAGGATAACCCTTCCATTCAGATGTGCTGCCCCTGCTACAAGGTTTTGTACCCTGCCGCTTCCGGCTCCTTTATACTGCGTCGAAAATTCTGCGATTTTTGTATCGCACTGCTTCGCCTGCTTTGCCGACAGCTTCGGTGCAATCACCGTTCCCCCGACAAACAGCTGTATCTGAATTCCCGCTGTCCAATCATTTTTTACCCGCCGAACCGCTTTTTCGAATACCCCGTCTGCATCCGCGAGAGTAGCCGCCCGATTAATTTCGAACCCTCGTCTGCTTTCTGTCACAACGATTTTTCCGTCCTTCCACCGGAGCGTTGCTTCTAAAGGCTTCTTCTCCAGAATGGTACTGCAGCCTGTAAGAAGCTCTGCAAAATACTCCTCCCTCCATGCGAGCTCCGGAATCACCTTACGAACGCAAAACGGCTTTCCAAATATTCCTGCATACAGCCATTCCCATACTCTGACCCTTTCACTTTCAGTGCGTACACGCTCCATCGTTTCCTCTAAGGAAACAGTAACCATCGTTTCCTCAACCGTCAGATACAGTTTATTTCCCCTCACCTCCGGTACAGCACCAAGTGTCTTCCCCTGCAGCGTTTCCAAAAATACTTTTACCCGTTCCTCTGCCGCCGCCTGTAGCTCCGGCAAAAAAAGGCATACCAGTTCCAGCTTTACCTTTGGCAGCTGTTCTGTTAAAAAACGCTCTGCCTCCTCCTCCGTCATTCCGGACAGTGCAATTCCTCCAAGCTCTATTCCCGGTGCAATACAACCGTTTCCCTTCCATTTTACTGCCCCTCCGGCTATTATTATCACGAAAATCACGCAGACAAGCACCTTCCGTCCCACTGCCATACACCGTCCCGTCATTTCGTCCTGCCTCCTGTCCTATACTCCTTCTACCGGTTTTCCCTTTATCATTCCTTCCAAAGAAAAGCAAAGGTCTTATTCGCATTTCCGATGTGCGAAGAATTGCAAAAGTTGCAAAGCAACAGAGCAATTCGTATATCAGTCAGAGACAAAGTACCTTTTGCACTGACATCATTTCTTTCTAGTAGCATATGGAAACCGGCAGAAAAAAAGAACAAGCAGACAGTTGACACTATCTGCTTTGTCGGATATAGTAGATATAACACGTTTTATCTGATTGCATATGCAAATAATGGGATAATCATCGTAAGCACCAGAATGCCTGCGATGACTGACGCAATGATTTTTCTCATTTTTTTGTTGTACATAGCTACACCTCTTTTCCTGAAATCATTGAAAGGTTGTGACAAAATGCCTGTTTTATTCGGCCTGACCCTTATTATAATTGTTTTTCTGCGTTTTAGCAAGTCCTCTGGGAAAAATGCCAGACAAAAATCTGCGGAGTTCTGGAAGCGTGAGCGGGAAGCCAATCTGGTTCCCGCTAAGGACTTATCTTCTTTAGATTATCTTACCGTTCCCTATGCCTCTCTGCCATTCCATTACTGGATGCCGGGGCCGGATGAGCCACTGAAAATAGCCTCTGCCCCTTTGCATACCACATCGGCAGATTTCTCCGAAACCGCCGATGCACTGCCGGAATCCGTGCAGGACAGTACCTATACACTTTCTGCGGAGCATATTGCGCCGCTTTCAGAGGAGCTTTCAGAGGTGGAGCATGCTATTTGTATGCTTTCCGGAAAACGAATCCTGAATCTGACCGGTATTACCAACACAGAGCTGCGGCTGACCTACGGAACAGTAAATCTCGACCCGCTTACGGACTACGATCAGAACTTTACCGCACTCATCCGTGCCCTGCAAAAATGGGGTGCCCTGCTGGTTTCCTCCGGAGATTATGAGAGTGCCATTACCGTGCTCTCCTATGCCGTTAGCATCGGCTCGGACATTGCCGGTACCTACACCCTGCTTGGGCGGCTTTACAAAGCCGGAGGCGAGCTTTCCAAAATTGAAGCGCTAAAGGTCTCCGCCGAACAGCTTACTACCCTGATGAAGCCTTCCATTCTGCGCGATTTGGAACAGCTGCTTACAGAGCCTCTGCACGAATAGGCGGCAGCGGCCCTTTTTATATCCTTCCGTATCTGGTTAAAAGTGTGTCAATCAACCGGGAAGCCTCGCTTTTCGTCATGGTTTCGTAATTCGGCTTGAGCTCCAGACCATGCGCCGCAATAATTGATGCCAGATAGCGGCATTGTTTCCCTGTTACCGGTTCCATTTTCTTCGGCCGGTAACAAAGCGGCTTCGGCACAAATGCCGCCTCCTGCTCCTTCCCGAACCTTGCCAGCAGACAAAAATACAGCTCCGCTGCCGCACAGGCATCCTCATAGGCACGGTGGGCATGAGCATTTATAATCCCATATACCTCGCACATCGCTGCAAGCGTCTTGCTTGGCAAATCCGGACAGCACTGTCTCGCCAGCAGCAAAGTATCAATTCCGTCATAGGAAAACTCTGCTCCCATGCGTTCTGCCGCCGTCTTTAAAAAGCTGTAATCAAATGGAATATTATGCCCTAAAAGCACTGTCTCACCCTCTAAAAAATGAAACAGGGAGTCCATGGCTTCCTCCTCCTCCGGCGCATTTTTCAACATTTCTTCCGTGATTCCGGTCAGCTCTGTAATCCGTACCGGAAGCGCCGCTATTCTCGGACGCACCAGAGTCGAAAGCACTGCCTTCCGCACTCCGTCCTCGTATCTTACCGCACCAATTTCGATGATTTTCTCCTTGAGCGGAGAAAGTCCGGTTGTTTCTATATCAATCGCAGTAAATCTCATCTCATGTACCTCTTTCTTCCTCGCCGTGGCGGTTTTTCCCATAACTCCCGCTTTCTTCTGCCGCCCCCTGCGGCTTCCATTCCGGCGGCGGTTTTCCTCCCTTACTCTTTACAGGAGGGGCATTCCTCCCGCAGAAAGCATTCTGCACACTTCGGCGAACGCGCCGTACAAATTGCACGTCCCAGCTGTATGATGTGTATGTTATACAAAATCCAATGATCCTCCGGCAAAAGCTCCATAAGTTCAAATTCAATGGTTACCGGATCCTCTGCCTGTGTAAAGCCAAGCTTTTTTGAAATTCGCTTTACATGTGTATCCACCACAATACTCGGCTGATGATAAATATTTCCCCGGATCACATTCGCTGTTTTTCGTCCCACTCCCGGAAGCGCCGTCAGCGCCTCAATTGACTCCGGCACCTCGCCTCCGTACTGCTCCAGCAACATTTTTGCACAACCAATAATATTTTTTGCCTTATTGTGATAAAAACCGGTAGAACGAATTTCCGTCTCCAGCTCCCTGCAGTCTGCCTCGGCAAATGCCGCCACGCTGTCATACTTCCGAAACAGCTCTGCCGTCACCAGATTCACCCTTGCATCAGTACACTGCGCGCTTAAAATCGTTGCAAACAAAAGCTGCCACGCATTCTCATGATTTAAATAACAACGGTACTCTGTGGTATATTCCCTGTCCAGAAGCTCCAGTACCCTGCACACATGCATTTTCTTCTCTTCTGTATTCCATTTCAATGCCTTACCCATTTTTTCTCTTTCCTTTTTTGACAACATCTGCTATAATATAACTAAAATTAGCTTCCAAAGGAGGATTTTTATGTTAAATAATGTATTAAACAAGTTCAATACCGTAAAGACCGTGAAGGATCTCATCATTTCCCTTTTGATTTTCCTCATTGCTCCGACAGTTGTTGCTTTTGTTGCAAACTTGCTCGGTGGAATCCCGATTGTCGGTCTGATTGCCGGTATCATTTCCTGGCTGTTCGGTATTCTTTGCTTCATCGGCCTTATTCTTTCTATCCTCGGCTTTGTAAAGAATAACATGAAATAATAACTGACCGCTTATCAGAAGCCGCTCCGGATTCCGGGGCGGCTTTTTTCAGTCCTCCAGTGCCAGCAAATTTTTCCAGATAACCGTGCTTTCCGGCTGCAACACATAAGCGAGCATTCCGTCCGATATGCCCGCAATTTCTGCACGGCAGGAATACCCGTTCTGTCCCGTGGAAAACAGGGAAACTAACGGCGCATCCTGCAAAATACCGGTTTCCCACACCGGAAGCTCTACATACCTTTCCTGCGCGCCGCGATTGACTGCCACGATAATGCTGTCCTTCCGATCAAAGCGGCCAAAGGCGATCACGTCCTGCGCCAGATACAACAGCTTTAATGAGCCGGTACGAAGTGCCGGATACGACCTGTGAATCCGAATCAGTTCTCGGTGAAGCTCAATAAGCTCCTTATCCTCATGTCCCCACGGATATGTCCGCCGGTTATCCGGGTCCGTAAAGCCGCAAACGCCTGCCTCATCACCGTAATATATGGTCGGCGCTCCTACCCATGTCATTTGTACTGTCACAGCTGCCATAAACAATGCACGGTTTATCCCTTCGGATGCAGCCTCTGATCCAAGTGTTCCCACACGTCCCACTTTACCGTTGGTTCGTGTTAAAAATCTGGAATGGTCATGATTCGACAATTCATTCATGGCTGCCTGCAGAGAACCGGTCTGAAACTGTGCCATATGATAGGTCATGGCATCCGCAAAGGCTCCGGCATTTCCCACCAAATCCGGTCGAAACGCATCACTGTGTTTTTCCATTCCGGTAAAAAACCACGTCAACGGCTCCATAAAAGCATCATAATTCATAACAGAATCCCACTCATTTCCGGAAAGCCATGCTTTTGCGCTGCCGTAATGCTCTGCCAGAATCAGAGCCTCCGGATTTTCTTCTTTTACCGCCGTGCGAAATCGCTGCCAGAAAGCATGATTAAACGCTTCCGAATGTCCCAAATCCGCTGCCACGTCCAGTCGCCAACCATCCACATTGTAAGGCGGGGAAATCCATTTTTTCGCCACATGCAGAATATACTCACACAGCTCCTCGGACGCTTCATAATTCAGCTTCGGCAGCGTGTCATGATCCCACCAGCCTGCATAGTGGGGATTATACGGCCATTCCTCTCTTGTAAATGCAAAGAAATTACGATACGGACTGTTTTCTGCCACATAGGCTCCCTTTGCATAGCCCGGCACATTTTCGTAAATCCGTTCCCTGTCCAGCCATTTATGAAAAGAACCACAGTGATTAAATACGCCATCTAAAATCACGCGCATCCCCCGTTTATGAATTTCCTCTACCAGTGCGGCAAAATACGCATTACTTGCATCCAGATTTTCTCTGGTGCTGACTCTGGAGCTATAGCGCGTGGCATGGGAATTGTCCAAATCGCCTTCTGCAAGACATTCCCCCTCATCCCGCAGAATAACACCGAAATGCGGATCAATCGCATCATAATCCTGACTGTCATATTTATGATTCGATGGAGAAACAAACAAAGGGTTAAAATAGATGACCTCTACCCCCAGCTGCTGTAAATAATCCAGCTTGCTCCACACGCCCTGTAAGTCTCCACCGTAAAAATCTCTCACATCCATACTTTGCGGCAGTCTGTTCCAGTTTTCTACCGCATGCACCGGCTCATGAATGTAACAGTATTCTCTTTCCCTTACATCGTTTGCTACCGTACCATTGCAGAACCGGTCCGTAAAAATCTGATACATCACCGCACCCTTTGCCCAGTCCGGAACGCAGAAGCCCGGCGTGATACGAAACATAAATTCTTCCTTCCGGTCTCTTACGGCACCCCTTCGGTCATAAAACCAGACAGCATCACCAAAATGAATCTCGTAGCAGTAAGAAACCGCCGTTTCTCCCAGCACATATTCCGCTGTATAATAGCCATACATTATGTTCTCTTTTTCCAGAGAAAGCGCAATCCTCTCCCCATTGATGCAGACAAATGCCTCTGTCACGCTCTCCCTTGCCGCACGCAGACGAAGTTTTACGCTTTCACCTGCGGCAGGCTCTGCCGGAAATCTGTATTCTGCTGTACCATCCGAAAACAACGCTCTGATTTTTTTATCCATAAAAACCTCGTTTTAACTTTCCTGACTGTATGTGAAAAGCCCGATGACAATGTCACCGGGCTTTTCGGAGAAGGTATTTTGTTACTTATGGGGTGTAGCAAAAACTATATAATGTATTGGGGTTTACGAGTGTTATTATAACATCGTTGTCGCCGGAAGTGTGCACAAACATTGTCCCCTTTTCTCATTTTTTTTGTCGCTTTTGCCATATACGTTTCCCACCGTTCCCATAATCTGCTCAAAATTGTCCAAAAAAAGCCCATAAAACCGTTCTTGTTTTTATCTTGGGAAAAAATATCCGTTTCCGTTCGTTTTTTCCTCTATGCCTCACAAAACAACGCTTCAAATTCTTCCTGTCCGATACGTTCCTTCTCCATCAGAAGCGCCGCACAGGAATGAAGCACGTTCTCATGACTGCGAAGAAGCTTCTTTGCCTCCTCGTAGCACTCGTCAATAATGCGACGCACCTCTTCATCGATGGCATTGGCAACACCCTCGCTATAGCTGCGTGTATGCGCCAAATCACGGCCGATAAATACCTCGTCATCCTCATTATCATAATTTACCATACCAAGCTCCCCGGAAAATCCATAACGGGTTACCATGCTTCGTGCCACCGCAGTAGCATGCTTAATATCCTGGGATGCGCCGGTCGTGATATCATCAAAAATCAATTCCTCCGCAATACGTCCTCCAAGACTTACAATGATATCCTGACGCATTTTTCCCTTGGTCATGAACATTTCATCACGTTCCGGAAGCGGCATGGTATAACCTGCTGCTCCGCTTCCTGTAGGGATAACAGATACCGCATAAACCGGTCCGACATCCGGTAATACATGGAATAAAATTGCATGACCCGCCTCATGATATGCTGTAATTCTCTTTTCCTTCTCAGAAATAATACGGCTCTTTTTCTCCGTACCGATTCCTACCTTGATAAAGGACTTCTTAATATCCTCTTCCATAATAAAGCTTCTGCCGTCCTTTGCCGCAGAAATCGCTGCCTCATTTAAAAGGTTCTCCAAATCCGCTCCGGTAAGGCCTGCCGTGGTCTGTGCCAGCTTTGTCAGATCCACATCCTCTGCCAGTGGCTTTTTCCTTGCGTGTACCCGCAAAATCTCTTCTCTGCCTCGCACATCCGGTCTGCCAACCAGTACC
>CAZCON010000015.1:0-11989 GCA_964500085.1 uncultured Lachnospiraceae bacterium | reverse complement strand
GCTTTGAATAGCGCACCACCGTTTCCTCCGACTTACTGCCATACGGCACTCTGGCAGTGTCACCAAAATATATGATGGCTTCTCTCGGAAGCTGTTCCATTATTTCCTTGACTACGGTAAGCCCTCCCACACCGGAGTCAAATACGCCAATCGGTGCATTTTTCATAAGAAACCCTCTTTTCCTGATTTACTCTTATTTTACTATGATACCTTTGATAATTCAAGTATTTTCTCCCTGCGGAGACTTTCCTTTTTCCGCTTTTTCCGCTTCTCCTTGAATAAAGCCCTGCGGCTCTGTCCATACTTCCGGTAAAAGGCATCCGTCCTGCGGCTGTCTCTGTTTCCTAAAAAACAATATTGTGAAAGGAGCCTTCATGCACCGTTTTCAGACTCGTTTATTTTCATTTCGCGCTTCTGCTGTCAAGGAACGTCTACAGCTTATCCTTGTCATTTTGTTTATTTTCATTTCCCTGCTGCTGCTTTTACCCGACAAGCTGTTTGCAAATGAAACCGCAGCACCGTCTCTTGCTTTGGAGGATCGCATTTTGCGCCTACATATTCTTGCTGCCGGAGACGATACCGCTTCTCAGGAAATCAAACTGCATGTCCGCGATACCATCCTTACCCTTGTCCGGGAACCCTTAGCTGAGGCAGCCACCGCTGCCGAGGCCGAAGCTGCACTTTTACCGCTTCTCGACGCCATCGCTGCTGCCGCAAACGAGGTACTTGCGGAATATGGCGTTTCCTACCGTGCCACGGCAGAACTTACCACCGAATTTTTCCCGATTAAGCAATACGGCTCGCTTCTGCTTCCTCCGGGTGAATACCGCGCTCTGCGTGTTCTTCTCGGCTCTGCCGAAGGAAAAAACTGGTGGTGTATGCTCTATCCTTCTCTCTGCTTTACGGAAGGCATCACTGCCACCATTGCAGAGGAAGAAAAAGCAGAGCTTCAGGGGCTGCTCTCCGAAGAAGAATTTCATCTGCTTTTTTCTGAAGAAACATCAAAACCGGTCTTCTGCTTCCGGCTGCAGGAGCTGTGGAAGCAGCTAAAACGCTTCTTTTCTCGTAACAGTGCCGAAGTCGAAGGACCGCTTTCCTATTGCCGCACCGAGTATTCCAAAAAAGTGTTGCTTGCAAATCCGTCTCCTGTGATGTATAACTATTGGTATGATAATACTACTGTGCATCAGTCAAAAGGAGCATTTCATGAACCCTCTGAAAACCACCCATACCGCATATGCATATGCTAAAATCAATCTTTCCCTTGATATTCTGGGAACCCGGCCGGACGGCTATCATGAGGTACAAATGCTCATGCAGTCGCTTGCCCTGCACGATACTGTTACGTTTTTCGTCACAGAGCAGCCCGGACTTGCTCTGACCTGTAGCGATTCCACGCTTCCCGTGGATCAGCATAACCTTGCATACCGCGCCGCTTCTCTCTTTTGCGATACCTTCCGCATTTCCTGTGGCATCACAATCCGGCTGGAAAAGAGGATTCCAATCGCTGCCGGACTTGCCGGGGGCAGCTCTGATGCTGCCGCTGTCCTGCGCGGCTTAAATGAATTGTTTGGCTTTCCTGCCTCAAAAGATGTACTGACTCGGCTAGGTCTACAGCTTGGTGCTGATGTCCCGTACTGTCTGATGCTTGGCACCGCACTGTCCGAGGGCATCGGAGAAAAGCTCACTGCACTTCCTGCCGCACCGTCCTGTTACTGTCTCCTTGTCAAGCCGGAGGCAGGAGCTTCCACAAAGCAGATTTATACCGACTATGATACCTTTGCTGCCGCCACGGCCGCTCACCCGGATACCCTCGGTCTGCTTTCCTCCCTGTCCGCAGGGGACTATAACGGCATCGTATCCCGCCTTTGTAACGTACTGGAACCGGTCACACTGCGTCTTGTACCAGAGATTGCTCCGATAAAAAAACAGCTGCTTGCGCTTGGTGCCGATGGTGTGCTGATGAGCGGAAGCGGTCCTACTGTCTTTGCTCTGTTCTCTGACAAAAAAAAGGCGCAGCACGCCGAAGCCTGCTTTTTACAGACCTCCTACGCTCCCCGCACTTTTTTAACAGCCTTCTATCAACCGTAACCGGTTTGCCGCCGCTCCTCGGTGCAAGCCGTATGCTCCATATACGGCTCTACACCGGCGCATATGCTGTTTTTACACTGACACCGGACAATCTGCCGATTTTCCCTGCCAGTGCGCTAATGACATCCTGAGGCGCATCTACTGCAACACTCAGGATGCTTATTTTTTTCTCCCGGTATGGAATGCCCATCCGTCCGATAATGTATTCGCCATACTCATGCAAAATACCGTTTAACTGCTCTGCCGACGCTAAATTCTGCACAATAATACCCATTACTGCTACTCTTGTTTCCATAACTGCCTCCGCATACCTTTTTTACAAAGCTGCCGTTTCCATTTTACTATATTCTACATTTATTTTCCACATTTTTTCTTTTTTGGTGTTAAGTTTTCCACAACTGCTGCCGATATTTCCTATAAAGACAGGTGGATTCTTTTCCGCCCCCACATGATAAAAACGCAGCAACGCGAAGGAGTCGCAGAAGGCGTTTTCTTTTCTTACTATTATAACCAAGGAGGGTTTGCCATGACTACAAATCAGATTACATCCGCGACCAATACCTATCACACTACGGAAGCTCACCAGAAGACCTCCGATTCCAAAGCAGCAGAAGCTGCCGCAAAAACTGCTTCTGACGCTGCCGATACCGCTGCTGTTGTCTATGAAAAAAACAGCGCGGCTAAGACCTCCGGCAAAAATTCCAGAAACAAAAATTATGTAACCCTGAGCAAGGAAAATCAGGCCATTGTTGCCCAGCTGAAGGCAGATGCCGAGCAGCGCACATCCCAGCTCCGCTCTCTGGTGGAAAGCATGATTTTAAAGCAGAATCAGACCTTCCAGACCGGCAGTCTGACTGACAGTAAGATGTATGAAATGCTTCGCAAGGGACAGGTAGCGGTTTCTCCTGAGGTTCGTGCACAGGCACAGGCTGACATTGCAGAGGACGGCTACTGGGGTGTCGAACAAACTTCTGAGCGTCTGTTTTCCTTTGCAAAGGCAATCTCCGGCGGCGATACAGCAAAGGCAGAAACCCTTATTAAAGCAATGGAAAAGGGCTTTAAATTAGCAACCAAATCCTGGGGCGATAAGCTTCCGGATATCTGTCAGAAAACCCTGGATACTGCCACAGAAAAAATTCGCAACTGGGCAAAGACAGAAGAAGAAAGCGGCTCCCTGACAGATACCGCCGCAAATCAATTTACCAATCAGGCGGCAAATGCCACACTTGCAGAATAATTGCGCCAGATTCCATGTGCAGGCACATTTTTCTCTTCCTGCACACAGCAAAAAGGATACCATCCCTTCAAACACAACCTATCGGGACATGGTATCCTTTTGTTTTACCTTTTTAGCCTTCTTTCTTACACAATACCGGCATGCTTTTTCAGCGCCGCAAACGTCTCGTCACTGATAATATGCTCGATACGGCAGGCATCCTCTGAGGCTGCTGCTTCCGAAACGCCAAGGCTCATAAAAATCTTTGTCAGCACCTCATGACGCTCATAGGTCTTAGCCGCTACCCTGCGCCCCTCCTCGGTCAATACAAGATACCCCTCCTCATTCGTAATTACGTAGCCGCCTTTTTTTAAGATACCTACTGCACGGCTGACGCTCGGCTTGGAATATCCCATATATTCTCCCACATCAATGGCACGGACATTCTTTCCGCCCTTTGAAAGAAGATAAATTGTCTCCAGATACATTTCACCGGATTCCTGTAACTGCACCATAATGCCCTCCTGTTTTTCCTACCTAAACCTAATGAAAGGATAGCATAAAATCAGGAATTTTGCAAGATTTACGCTGCATGAATTCTACGCACACTTTTCCTTTACGTTTCCTCTTGACAAACCCTCTGTGCTTATAGTATTATAATTCTATAGTTAGCCTATGCTAACTATAGAGCACACAAACCATGCCGCTACATTAGCGGCAATGCCACTTTACATAATGGTAATTATAATAATAAAGGAGAATTTTCATGAGTGTAGTCATTATCGGTGGAAACGAATGTATGGTACGTCAATATAAAACCTTATGCGAACAATATCAGT
The DNA here is from genome assembly GCA_964500085.1 of uncultured Lachnospiraceae bacterium. Taxonomy (GTDB): domain Bacteria; phylum Bacillota; class Clostridia; order Lachnospirales; family Lachnospiraceae; genus SIG307. The sequence goes on along the minus strand of CAZCON010000015.1, from coordinate 7,843 downwards.
GCAGGGCAAAGATTTTTCCAAAAATGGAAACCAGCTTAAAAAGTAAAATCGGTTCTCCCGATTTACTTGTATTGTTTACTAATACCATGTCGCATAAGCTGCTTCGCTGTGCGCTGAATGAAACCACCGGGTCAGAAACCGTAATTGTCCGTTCACATTCCGCTTCCATGTCTGCATTAAAAAACATTTTAGATGAGCATGTGGCTTAGCTGCACTTCCCGTGCAGGCAGGGACGAAAAGCCCCTGCCCCACGGCTTCACCTTTTTTCCTTTTTTCCGGCGCCAATGAGCGCGTTTTCCTCATAAATACACATGGCTCTATTCTCCGACTGCTTTTACAACAAGCAGCAAATCGCCCTCCCTTACTTCTCCGGTATGCTCGGACAGACGGATAATTTCCTCCTCCGGTGTATAATAGCGTTTTGCGATATCCCAGAGACTTTCTCCGGCCTTAACGGTATAACCGATCATACTTGGAAGCCCCTCCAGATGATTTTCGTCAAATTCTTCTCGCTCCGCATCAACAATCATCTCCTCCATACGGTTTTCCATTGCAAGCACGGCAAATGCCAGCTCAGCCTTAATTTCTGCCTCTCCGCTCCGTACCATGCCAAAAACTGCTTCCGTTACATTACACCGGATGTCATAGGTGCTCTCCGGTGTCAGTCCCCGAATTTCAATCGAATGCTCAAACGGAAGCTCTGCATGATGAGACTGTAACGGTCGGTCATCTTCCTCCGATACATAGAGAATATTGACCTCCAGTACCCCTGACAAGTGCAGGGTTTCCTCCTCTCTGGTACAGACATCCGGTTTAATTTCTGCGCTTCCGCGGCAGATTTGAAGAATTCCGGGGGTTCCCTCCGCAAGCGGAAGACGCTCTGATATCCGAAGGCGGCTGTCATTTTTCAAAAGCAGATTTTCATACTCCTCCGTCTGCTTCACCGGCATCAGACTGCAATCTGTGGAATACAAATCAGAAAGCAGCTCCAATTCTCCCTCCTCATATAGCTTCATCTCTGCTTCCAGTACTGCTTCCGCCTCCAGAAGACGCTCCTCACCGTCCTCATCTGCCTTTACCGACACAGCTTCATTCGTCAGACGGAAAACAACATCATCAATGAGCCCTTCCCGGCACCCACTGATTTCAAATTCCGTCCGGAACGGGATGCCTGCCTCGTAACACTCCAGACCTCCGTCCTCTCCTTCTCTCTCCCAAAGCACAAACAAAGAAAGCTCTCCCATTACCTCAAGCATGCCTTCCCGCGCTCTCGCCTCTGCATTCCGAAGCCTCAATTCCCAATACAGAAGCTCTCTGATACTGTCCTTTCCGGATGGCAAAAACAATTCCTCTCTCAGCCTCGCCGTATCCTTCTGATCCACTACAATGGAGGTCACCGGAATAACTCTGGTTCTGGTATGTACTCTTCCGGCATCCTCAATGCCTACAGCCGCCTGCACATCATGCAGTTCCTCCGCCTGTACCAGTATTCCGAGCAGTGCCCGCACTGCCAGCTTTCTGGAATGAATCATCCCGATTTCAAATTCTTCAACATCCGCATGTACACTAATATTATCTCCTACGCAGGCCTCCGGCAGTTCCACAGCTTCATCAAACGGAAGTTCCCCCCGCATGCTTTGCACCGGTTTTTCTTTGTCCTCACTCAGATACAATACGTGATATACCAGCGTTCCTTTCAGATACAATCTTCCGCCGGTCAGCTTTTTTTCATTCAGACGCACCGTTCCCGTTTTCCAGATAACAGCCCTCACATCCGGTCTGTTATCCGGCACATTGACATCATCATCTACCGTCAACCGTAGTGCATTTCTGCATTTTACGCGGTTCATATGAATGCTTTGCAGCTTCATTTCCATTAAAATACCTCCCGAAGCTAGATTCTTCTATACCTTATGCCGCAAAGCGTTTTTTTATGCCGGAAAGGCTGCTGTCAGACCGGAATTTTTAATTGTCTTGCTATCTGTGAATCCCTTGTCCGGCAAGGCGCAAAGCAAGAGAAACTAAGTGACGGACAGACTATCTGTCTTCGGTATCAGGTCTCCACCTGTTCACGCTCAGACAGGGGAATTGCATGAGCGCCGTTTTTCCCGTTGCTTTCTGTTTTGTGGTTCGGGCGCCTTTTTTACGTTTACTATTTCGATTTTGGAGGTATTTATGATGGAAATGACAGAGAACCCAATCAAAATGTAAATTTTTTCAGCATAAAAAAGACAGCGTAAAAGGCATTTCTACCTTTTACACTGTCTTTCGCCTTTGTAACGCCCATAAGGTTACATTTTAGTATATTTCTCAATTACTGCCTTACGGGCGTTGGCGTTACCGTCTTTTCCTGTCTGTTTTATACATAAACCAATTCTACATCTCTTGTCAATACATCCGTGTAGCTGTACGAGAATGTCTGCCCGGACTCCGGAAGATTCTGCGAATCCACCCTCACGGTAAATACACATGGATAAATGGCGGAAATCACGCCCTCCATTACATCCACCTTGTTGCGACCCTTGTTCTCACAAACCTTCACACGTCTTCCGACGCTATGCTTGACATTATAAACAATTCTGCTCATTTCCGTTTGCTGTCCCATTCTCGCTCCTTCTGCGGTACTCCGCTATGTAGATTCGGCAAATGCTTGATATAGTATCCACCTATACAATACTATACCATATCTTGTTATCATATGTCAATAAAAAATCGTTGCCAACAGCTGGGTAATTGTACCTATCCGGCTTCTAATTCAGAAAATGTGTCTCCGTCTCCATCGGCTGGAGCTTTAGCACAAGAAACGGATATGTCACTGCCGTAGTTACCTTTTCATCTGCCGCCGGACCGATAAGCGTGGTCCGGATGCAGAGGTCGATGCCGGATAGGTATAGGTCCTCTACCGCAATGCTATAGCCGCCGGAAGGCTGTTCGCCATAGCCACGCGCCACGTAAAGGGCATCCTCGGCAAGGTAGGTCAGCTTAAACTCACCGCTCTTTTTCTCTTTTATAATCTCCATCAGCTCCTTTGGCACATCCGCCTCTTCCACCACCGTATAGTCCGCCGTTCCGGTCTTTTCGTACTCTTCCTTTCCTTTGCCGCAGGCAGCCGCAGATAACGTCAGTGCAAGCACGGCAAAAGAAAGGAGAAGCCGTCCGATTCCGAATGTTTTCTTCATCCTGCGCTTCTCCAAGGTTTTTTATTAAAGAATATGCGGCATGCCCTGCTTTAATGCCCGAATGACCGCCTTTCTGGTCAGCTCCTCAATGTAAAGCGTATGCTCCGGCTCGTGGATATCCTGCAAATAATGGGCGTCGGAATTCGAAAGTATCCTGCATTTTTCCAGATACGGGTGCTCCTTTGTCAAACGGTGAAGATTCCTGAAATCCTTTAATTCTGCCGTGGTAAATTTTGCATCCGGCGGGATAAAGCCAAGATTCGAAAGCAGGGAAGTGGAGGTTTTGTCCAGATGCGCCGGTATCATCACACCGCCCCGCTCCTCTACCAAACCGTATACCGCGTCAAAGCCGATGGTAGTAGCATTGATGAGAAGCTTATCCACAGTGCCCGTCACGTTCTCATTTTCATCCATCATCTGCTGCTTTCCAAAAATTTCCTCTTTATTTTGAATTTCCGGCAGACGGCTGTAAACATATTCATCAAAGTCCATTGCCGCATGCAAATTCTCAAACAGGCAGACCACATGCACTTCCTCTGCGGTCGTCAGCTCCATTCCGGGCATGGCAAGCACACCGTACTCCTCCGCGAGCCGCAGTACAGCGCCGCAATTTTTACAGGTGCTGTGGTCTGTAACCGCAATCAGCCCCAATTCCTTTACCGCTGCCATTCCTACAATATTTGCCGGTGTCATCTCATCATCCCCGCAAGGGGACAGGCAGGAATGGATGTGTAAATCATACGCCGGATTCGGCATGTAACGCCTCATGAACCAGCAGTGCCGCATCAAATACAGGCTTTTCCGTATGCAGTACGGTAATCCCCTGCTCCTTTGCCTTGTCCGCAAACGCCTTGTCGGTTGCTGCATTTTCCGCAACAATCACACAGGCTGCTTCGGTTAAGGAAGCGACCGCCAGAGTATTGATATTACTCATGACTGTCACCCAGGCAGCGCCCTCCGGCACCTTGGTCATTGCAATACTAAGCAAATCGCAGCAATAGCTCTGACGGATGAGAACTTCCCCGGCATTGTCCGCCAGATTAATTACACGAAAACCGCTTTGCTCCACAAACTCTTTTACTGTCATAACTATCCTTTCCGCGCGAAAAAACTTCCACGCTCCTTCCGCTGCAGCGAGTTAGCAGGGCGGAAGTTTTATCTTTTCATTTCTTTCAGCTTGCAAAATCATATAATTTCGGATTTTTCGACTACATTCCGATTCCATCATTCCCCGTCCAGCTTTGAAAACTCATCTGACAAATGGTGTATGTATTTCTTCAGAACATGGATACAGTCGTGCTCTCTTGCCTTGCCGCGGACAATATCCTCCGCCAGCGCCTTACAGGTCGGTGCCCCGCAGGAGCCGCAGTCCAGTCCCGGAAAGCGTTCGCACAGCTCCTCCACACGTGCCATGCGTGCAATGCTGTCCTTTCTGTCCGTGCCAAGCTTAAATACCGGTTCATAGGTTACCTTCTCGGTCCAGTACGCCTCTTCCTCTGTAATATTATCCTGCACATGGCTTTTTGCCACCGTCATATATTTCCGTAAGCGCTTCAGCTTTACCATTGCGAGATAAGGATTTTCCACTGTCAGCACGCCGCCCACACAGCCGCCGTTGCAGGCATTCAGTTCAATAAATTCCAGATCATCCAGCTTTTCGTCTTCCAAATCCTCCAACACCCGGATAACATTTTCAATACCGTCTGCCGCCAGATAATTCTCTACCAGAAGTCCTCCGGCCTCGCCGCCGCTGGTTCCCCAGCTGATGCCGATTTTCCCCGAAATCCGCAGCTCCTCCGGATTGTCCGCTACTGCCTTCATTTCCGGCAGAAGCTTCGTATAAATATCTTTAATGGCACAAACCGCGTCAATACTGCTCTTCTCCGTACCAAGGGGCGCCTTCATGGCGGATACCTTGGACGGACACGGCGACAGGAAAATAATGCCGATTTTTTCCGGGGGAAGCCCTGTTTTTTTCACCGCACGCTCACGGGCAAGCTCCGCTGCCAGCTCGACCGGCGGTTTTATTGGAAGCAGATGTTCAATCAGATTTGGAAAGCGCACACGAATCAGGCGCGTTACCGACGGGCAGGCCGTGCTGATGACCGGATGCTTTTCCGGATGCTGGTGTACGTATTCTCTGGAAAGCTCCGATACCAGCTCCGCTGCACCGCTCACCTCGTACACATCGTCAAACCCCACTCGCTTTAAGGCTGTCAGGACAATATTAACATCCTCTAAATTTTTAAACTGCCCATACAATGCCGGTGCCGGCAGAGCCACGGTATATTCATAATTTTCCAGCACCTCCAGCCTGTCATAAGACGGCAGCTTTGCATGGTGCGGACAGATACGGATACATTCTCCGCAATCAATGCAAAACTCCTTTGTAATTTCCGCTTTTCCGTTTCGCACACGGATTGCCTGGGTCGGACAGCGCTTAATACAGTTGATGCAGCCCTTACAGAGCTCCGCATCCAGCTTTACCGAATTAAAAAATTTTTCACTCATGCAAACCCTCTTTTCCTGTGCCACCATCCCCTGATCAGGTCTGGTATACCTTCATCGTCACCCTTGTACCGACACCGATGGTCGTTTCTATGTTCATCTCATCGGAATACTGCTTCATGTTCGGAAGGCCCATCCCGGCTCCAAAGCCCAGTGCCCGTACTCGGTCCGGTGCCGTGGAATATCCTGCCTGCATCGCCTTTTCCACATCCGCTATGCCGGGACCTGAATCCTTCAGCACCATGATAATTTCCTCCGGTGTGATTTCCACGTCAATCGTACCTCCGTTAGCATGAATCACCATGTTAATTTCCCCCTCGTACATGGCAATCGCCACCTTCCGTACTACCTCCGGAGAGCTTCCCATCTGCTTGAGCTTACGCTTTACGTCACCGGAAGCCTCACCGGCTCTTGTAAAGTCATCGGTTGAGACCGTATAATGCAGCTTAATCGTATCTGTCATAATCTTTCCCTCCCCGCAATCCTTTTTCATAAAGCATTCCACAGGCAGAAAACATACGGTGCCCCGTTGCAAGCAAAGGAATCTCCCGCTCATCGGCAAGATGAATCATCTCTTCATCCGGCTTTTTGTCTCTGACAAATACGATGCAGGCGATATCCATCATCTCTGCGGTACGAATCACCTGCGGATTACAAAGACCGGTCAGCAGCACCGCCTGATCCTTTACAAACGCAAGCACATCGCTCATCATATCAGAGCCGCACGCCGTATGTACCTCCTTATCCAGCCATTTTTCCCCGCTCAGCACCCTTGCTCCCAGAATTTCCTTTACATCCAAGATTGTCATACCCATACCTTCCTTTCCCTTTCAGGTGATTTATTTTTATGCAAAACAGCCCCGTCGAAGCACTGTTCCGACAGTTCTCTGCATTTATTTTTGTAAATAATCATCTCTTACTGAAAAGTATACCACAATTCCGAAAAAAAGTCCCGAATTTTTTTACACTTTCACATTTTCACATATTTCGTGCCTCTCCTTCTCTTTGCATACAAGTCCTTGTTATTTCTTGGCATTGATTTTGAATGCTTATTTTTTCCGCATTTTTTTGTACTTTTGTTATAGCTTTTTTTGTCGCTATATGATATAATGACATATAGTGTTATATCATGAGATATAACTCCGTTTTGTACGACGCACGCAAGGCGCGTTTCTTTTTTTCACTTTTGTCTTGCGCGTTTTTGTCGTGCGCGCATGATTTCGTTATATTTTTAACAATAACGTACTCATGTACCCGGCGTTCCATCCGGAATGCCAAAACGATATTAAAGGAGGTTAAAGAAATGGGTTCTAAATCAACCATTCCGTTCCAAGGAACAAAGGAACAGGAAGAACAGCTTCGCTCTGTCATCGCCGAGTTAAAGGATGAAAGAGGCTCCCTGATGCCGATTTTACAGAAGGCGCAGGACATTTACGGCTACCTTCCGATTGAGGTGCAGACCATGATTGCTGATGAGTGCGGCATTCCGTTAGAAAAGGTTTACGGTGTTGCTACGTTCTACTCCCAGTTTTCCCTGTATCCGAAAGGAAAGTACAAGATTTCCGTCTGTCTCGGTACCGCTTGCTACGTAAAGGGCTCCGGCGACATCTACGCTAAGCTTCAGGAATTACTCGGCATTGAAGGTGGACAGTGTACTGCCGACGGTAAGTTTTCCTTGGACGCATGCCGTTGTATCGGTGCCTGCGGTCTTGCCCCGGTATTGACCATCAACGACGATGTTTATGGCCGTCTTACCGCGGATGAAATCGCCGACGTTCTCGCGAAGTACGAATAATTGTTACGTTTCGTTTTCCGAAGGGAGGACCTGAGGTTATGATGCCTGAGATTTCCTTGAATATATTGGATGTTGCAGAAAATTCCACACGTGCGAAGGCTTCTCTGGTTACCATTACCGTGGATGTCCAGACTGCAGACGATACTCTCACCGTTACCATTCTTGATGACGGCTGCGGTATGTCGGCTAAGCAGGTCGCTGCCGTAACGGATCCGTTTTTTACGACCCGTACCACCAGAAAGGTAGGTCTTGGCGTTCCGTTTTTCAAACAGGCAGCAGAAAGCACCGGCGGTTCCTTCTCCATCACATCCACACCGAATATCGGTACCTGTGTTACGGCAGTGTTTGCCATGTCCCACAT
>CAZCON010000014.1:0-12075 GCA_964500085.1 uncultured Lachnospiraceae bacterium | reverse complement strand
CTGCAAGAGCAGGCGCTACCTACGTTTCCCCGTTCCTTGGCAGACTGGATGATATTTCCATGCCGGGTATTGATTTGATTCGTACTATTTCCGATATGTTCGCTATGTACGATGATATTGACACCCAGATTATTGCAGCAAGCGTAAGAAATCCGATTCACGTTACGGATTGTGCACTTGCAGGTGCAGACATTGCTACGGTTCCGTATTCCGTAATCGAGCAGATGACGAAGCATCCGCTTACCGACCAGGGTATTGCAAAGTTCCAGAAGGACTACATCGCTGTATTTGGTAAGTAATCACAGTAAGAAATCACATAGGGGTAGGTGTCTTTGCCTACCCCATAAAAAAATCATATTGGAGGTATTCCCTACATGAGTACGATTGATAACATGTCTGTAAATGCAATCCGCGTTTTGGCAGCGGATGCTGTTCAGAAGGCAAATTCCGGCCATCCGGGTCTTCCGCTTGGCAGCGCAGCAGTTGCATATGAGCTTTGGGCAAAGGAAATGAAGCACAATCCGGCAAATCCGGAGTGGCCGAACCGTGACCGCTTTATTCTTTCCGGCGGACATGGCTCTACCCTGCTGTATTCTTTATTACATTTATTCGGCTATGGTCTTACCAAGGAAGATTTGATGCAGTTCCGTCAGCTTGATTCCTTAACACCGGGTCATCCGGAGTACCGTCATACCAAGGGTGTAGAGGCTACTACCGGTCCGCTTGGCGCAGGCATGGCGATGGCTGTTGGTATGGCAATGGCAGAGGCACATCTTGCTGCTACCTTTAACAAGGATGGCTATAACGTGGTTGACCATTACACCTATGTACTGGGTGGCGATGGCTGTATGATGGAGGGTATTTCCTCCGAGGCATTCTCTCTTGCAGGAACGCTTGGTCTTAGCAAGCTTATTGTATTATATGATTCCAATAAGATTTCCATCGAAGGAAGCACCGACATTGCATTCACCGAGGACGTAGAGGGCCGCATGAAGGCATTTGGTTTCCAGACCATTACCGTAGAGGATGGTAATAACTTAGAGGAAATCGGCAAGGCAATCCGTGCCGCACAGGCAGAGAAGACGAAGCCGTCCTTTATTATCTGCAAGACCCAGATTGGCTATGGCTGTCCGGCAAAGCAGGGTAAGGCAAGCGCACACGGCGAACCGCTTGGCGTTGACAATGTGGCAGCCTTAAAGGAAAACCTTGGCTGGCCGTCCATGGAGCCGTTCTTTGTACCAGAAGAGGTATATGCAAACTACAAGGCAATCGCTGCCGAGAAGGCGAAGGACGAGGAAGCTTGGAACAAGCTGTTTGCAGACTATTGTGCAAAGTATCCGGAGATGAAGAAGGCCTGGGATGATATGTTTAACTTAGACATCGCAAAGTCCTTAATCGATAACGAAGAGTTCTGGGCATTTGAGGATAAGCCGGAAGCTACAAGAAATCTTTCCGGTATGGTAATCAACCGCTTAAAGAATTATGTTCCGTCCTTAATCGGCGGCGCAGCAGACCTTGCTCCGTCCACCAAGACCTACATGAAGGACGCAGGAGATTTCTCCAAGGAGAACTATGCAGGCCGTAACCTTCACTTTGGCGTTCGTGAGCTTGCAATGGCAGCAATCGGCAACGGTATGACCTTACATGGTCTTCGTGCCTTTGTTTCCACCTTCTTTGTATTCAGCGATTACGTAAAGCCGATGGCAAGACTTTCTGCCATCATGCGTATTCCGACCACCTATGTATTGACCCACGACAGCATCGGTGTTGGTGAGGATGGACCGACCCATGAGCCGATTGAGCAGCTGGCAATGCTTCGTGCGATGCCGAATTTCCATGTATTCCGTCCGGCAGACGCTACCGAGACGATTGCAGCATGGTACTCTGCAGTTACCTCTAAGGAGACCCCAACGGCACTTGTTCTTACCAGACAGAATCTTCCGCAGCTTGCAGGCTCCTCTAAGGAAGCGTTAAAGGGCGGTTATGTGATTGCAGATTCTGCGAAGGCTACGCCGGACGCAATTATCATTGCTTCCGGTTCCGAGGTTTCCCTTGCAGTGAATGCAAAGGAAGAGCTTGCAAAGACCGGCGTAGACGTAAGAGTTGTTTCCATGCCGTGTATGGATTTGTTTGAGGAGCAGAGCGCAGAGTACAAGGAAAGCGTGCTTCCGAAGGCAGTCCGCGCAAGAGTAGCAGTAGAGGCTCTGATTGATTACGGCTGGGGCAAGTATGTAGGTCTTGACGGTGCAACCGTTACCATGACCGGCTTTGGTGCATCCGCTCCGGCAAACACTCTGTTTGAGAAGTTTGGCTTCACGGTAGATAATGTCGTAAAGGCTGTAAAGAGCGTATTATAGTACAATAGTCCCGGATAATTGATTAAAATCTGTAACAAAATGGGTTCGCCATAGAAGAAATTTTCTTCCATGGTGAGCTCATTTTGTTACTTTTCACAGGAAAAATACTACATTTTGTGATTTGAACATAAATTTGAAAAATTTTACATATTTTTAGAGGAAAGAATGGCAGAAAACCTTGAAAAATAAGGAATTCTATGGTATAATATCAATAATAAAAAGCTCTAGCTAAGAAAGGGGGCCGGCAATATGAGTTCCATAGGTAGTGAGGGCTTCGGACGGAAAAAGAAACGCCTTGGTGATATGCTTGTAGAGGCCGGCGTTATTACGGAAGAGCAGTTATTGTCTACTTTGGAGTACCAGAAGCAGCAGCCAAAGAAGATTCGTATCGGTGCAGCGCTGGTGGAGAAAGGGTACACCTCGGAGGAGTCAATCGTAGAGGTGTTGAAGCAACAGCTCCATATCAATTCGGTTTCCCTGACCGGAGTTAAGATTCCGACAGAAATTCTAAAGCTGGTTCCGGATGTGGCTCTGCTTAAGAAATACGCAATGATTCCCTATGAGCTGGACGAGCAGAACGCCCGCGGGCTTCGGGTAGCGATGTCGGACCCGATGGACATTATGGCAATCGACGACCTTGGCATTGTCACCGGGATGGACATCATTCCTGTCATTGCAACCAACAGCGACATTATGCGTGCCATTGACAAGTATTACGGCGGTCAGGAGACCAAGGCAATGGCAGACCGTTTCACACAGGAGCGGGGCGAAAAGGAAGAGGATGTCAAAAAGCAGGAGGAAATGCAGGCCGATATCGAGAACTCTCCGATCGTTGTTCTGGTAAAGACAATTATCGAGCAGGCAGTCCGTATGCGTACTTCCGATATCCACATCGAGCCGATGGAGGCGACCATCCGTGTGCGTTACCGTATCGACGGTGTGCTGCAGGAGATTAACAATTATCAGACCTCGTTGCTTTCCGCGATTATTGCCCGTATCAAGATTATCGGCGGCATGGACATTTCCGAAAAAAGAAAGCCGCAGGACGGCCGTATCACGCAGATTGTAGACCATATGGAGTACGATATCCGAGTTTCCATTCTGCCGACGGTGTTCGGAGAAAAGGTCGTAATGCGACTTACCTCGAAGCAGACCCTGACCAGAGAAAAGAAAAATCTCGGCTTCTCCGATGAGGAGATGCGTAAATTTGATAGAATATTGTCGAACCCGAACGGTATCATTCTGGTAACAGGACCGACCGGTTCCGGTAAATCGACCACACTTTACACGGCGTTGAGTGAGTTAAATAAGCCGGATGTAAACATTATCACCGTAGAGGACCCAGTCGAGGCAAATATCGACGGCATCAATCAGGTACAGGTAAACGTAAAGGCAGATATGACCTTTGCGGCGGCGCTCCGTTCCATTCTGCGTCAGGACCCGGACATCATCATGATTGGTGAGATTCGAGACGAGGAAACGGCAAGTATTGCGGTGACCGCTTCCATTACCGGCCACCTGGTAGTAAGTACGCTCCATACCAACAGTGCGGCAAGCTCCATTGGCCGTCTGGCAGACATGGGAATTGCCACTTACCTTCTGGCAGACTCCATCGTGGGCGTTATCGCACAGCGACTGGTCCGCCGCCTGTGCGTCTGCAAGCAGGAGTATGAGCCGACACCGGAGGAGTGGGTTGTCATCGGGGAAAAGAAGGAAGGCGTAAAGATTTATAAGCCGTGCGGCTGTCCGCAGTGCAATGAGACCGGCTATAAGGGCCGTATCGGTGTGTACGAAATCCTTCCGGTGACAAGCAGGATAAAGCGCCTGATTTCCAGGGGCGCACCGGCAGAGGAGCTGGAGGAGCAGGCTCTGTCCGAGGGTATGAGTACTCTGCGTATGAGCGCGGCACGTCTGGTGCGCGAGGGCGTTACCAGTCTGGATGAGCTGTTACGTATCGCATATGCAAATGAGGACGGAATGTAAAGGAGACACTATGGCAGAGATAGACGCATTATTGTTAATGGCAAAGGACCGGAAAGCGTCAGACGTACATCTGACAGCGGCGATTCCGCCGAAGGCGCGAGTTCACGGAGAGCTGATTTCCCTGACGGAAGAAAAGCTGACTCCGACGCGGCTGGAGGAGCTGATTCGCCCGATGCTGACTCCGGCGTCAGAAGAAAAGATAGAGGAATTTGGAGAGGCAGATTTTTCCTATGCCATTCAGGGACAGGGGCGGTTCCGTGTGAATGTGTTCCGTCAGAGAGGAGCCCTTGCGGCAGTGCTTCGTCTGGTCGGTACGGATGTCCCGCCGGCAGAGCAGCTTGGCATCCCGGCAGAGGTGATGGAGCTGATTTATAAAAAGCGCGGTCTGATTCTGGTCACAGGACCGACCGGCTCCGGTAAGTCCACAACGCTTGCCTCCATGATTGATAAGATGAATAAGGAGCGGAACTGCCACATTATTACGTTGGAGGACCCGATTGAGTATCTGCACTCCCACAAAGAGGCGATTATCAACCAGCGTGAAATAGGCATGGACTCCAAAAGCTACACCGGAGCGCTCCGGGCGGCACTCCGTGAGGACCCGGACGTGATTCTGCTTGGTGAGATGCGAGATTTGGACACCATTTCCACTGCCATTACCGCGGCAGAGACAGGACATCTGGTGCTCTCCACCTTACATACCACGGGTGCGGCAGCGACGGTTGACCGTATCATTGACGTGTTCCCGACGTCCCAGCAGCAGCAGATTCGCTTACAGCTTTCCAACGTACTGGAGGCGGTGATTTCCCAGCAGCTGCTCCCAAACAGCGAAGGAAACGGACGTGTGGCAGCATTTGAGGTGATGTTTGGCAGTCCTGCCATCCGGAATCTGATTCGTGAAAACAAGACCCATCAGATTAACGGTCTGATCCAGACGAGTAAGAAGCTGGGCATGCAGCTGATGGATGACGCTTTATATGATCTTTACATGAAGCATAAGATTAACAAGGATGTTGCGCTGGCATATGCACAGGATCTGCTCAATATACAGAAGCGGATTTACTAGCGCGGCAGAAAGGAGCCATATACCGTGACAAATTTTGTTTACACTGCCGTCAATAAGGACGGTAAGAAGGTAAAGGGGACCATTCCTGCGGCAAACCAGAGCCGTGCGATGGCTGCGCTCAGGGAGCAGGGACTGACGCCGACCAAGGTGGAGCAGGAAACGATGTTCAACAAGGAGATCAGCCTTTCCATCGGAGGCGGCGTGAAGCCGAGAGACCTGAGTGTGTTCTGCCGACAGTTCCAGAGCATCCTTGCCGCCGGTGTAACCATTGTGGAGGCGCTCGGCATGCTGGTGGACCAGACGGAGAACAAGGCGTTTGCCAAGGCAATCCGCGAGACGCAGGCTGCCGTACAGAAGGGCGGCACGCTGGCAGAGGCGATGAAGCAGCACCCGAAGATATATCCGGCGCTGTTAGTCAACATGGTGGAGGCAGGAGAAGCCTCCGGTAGTCTGGAGCTTGCCATGGAGCGTATGTCGGTGCAGTTTGAAAAGAGCGCAAAGCTGAAGGCGCTTGTCAAAAAGGCAATGATGTACCCGATTGTCATTATCATCGTGGCGTTTGCAGTGCTGATTGTCATGTCCATTGTGGTTATCCCGCAGTTTGCCGAGATGTTTGCGGACATGGGTTCTGAACTTCCGGCGATTACGAAGGCGGTGATGGCGTTCAGTAATTTCCTGATGACGAAATGGTATCTTTTGATTTTGATTGTAGCGGTGGCGGCGTTTGCGTTTATATCCTTCGGTAAGACGGAGACGGGGCAGGTGGTGTACGGCATGATTACCATGAAAGCGCCGATTTTCGGCAAGCTGACCGTAAAGAGCGCGTCCGCGTCCTTTGCCCGTACCTTAAGCACGCTGATGGGCGCCGGCATTTCCCTTTCGGAGGCGCTCGACATTACGAGCCGTTCGATGAAGAATATCCACTTTAAGCGCGCGCTTCAGGAAGCGAAAAAAGAGGTGGAGCAGGGTACAAATCTGAGCGAGCCGTTAAGAAAATGCGGATTGTTTCCGATGATGATACCACAGATGGTAAAAATCGGTGAGGAGACCGGTAACATTGACGGTATGCTTTTAAAGACGGCGGACTACTACGAGGATGAGGTGGAGATTGCCACCGGCAGTCTGACGACACTGATGGAGCCTCTGATTATCGTGGTACTCGGTGTAATCGTGGCAGTTCTGGTGCTTGCGATGTACATGCCGATGATCAGTATGTATTCGGGCATGGAGAATCTGTAACCGAGGGGATGAGACAGATGAAAAGACAGAGAAAAAATCGGGGGTTTTCCTTGGTGGAGCTGATTGTGGTGGTGCTGATTATGGGGATTATCGCAGTATCGCTTGCTCCGCAGGTGATGAAGTGGGTGAGCACGGCGAAGAAGAGTTCAGACGCCCATATAAAGGATAATCTGAAGTCAGTCGGTCAGGTGGCTGTAGCTGATTTTCAAGCGGAAGGGAATACGCTTTCGGCAGCCTCGTACACCATTACCTCCGGCGGCGTTAAAGTGGCAGGCGGCGGCGCGGATCCGAACACGGGGATGCTTGCCCTGCTTGACGGGTACTTGGGTAGGGAATATCCCAAGGTGCAGAATGAAACCGGAAAGATATTCCAGATAGAGATTGGGAGCGGAGGTGCCGTTACGGTGAACACCGTGGTGGGGACGTATTAACGGTTAAACATACTTCTTGGAAGCGCCCACATAACCGGTGCATTTGCACGGGTGCAGAGGGGAGTATCTTAACATAAAGAGAGAGAAAAGGAGAGAGGATTATGAAAAAGTTAATGAAGAGAAAGAACAACAAAGGTTTTTCCCTGGTCGAGCTCATTGTAGTAGTATTGATCATGGGTATCATCGCAGTAGCGCTTGCTCCGCAGGTAATGAAGTGGGTAGGAACTGCCAGAACGAATTCTGATGAAAACACGAAGAAGGATATTAAGTCAGCAGTGAACATTGCGGTAGCAGATTATCAGAGTCAGGGTGGTGTAATTGCCAGTGGAGGAATAACATTTGATGTTACCTCAACTGCCGTTAGTAGTATTTCCGATGCTCTGATGAAAAAATGCGTTACGGAAGTATTAAATAACGACTATCCGACACCGGCGGATAAAACAAAAGTATTTGAAGTAACAATAAGCGATGCTTATCAGGTGAATGTGAAGATAAAGTAGATGTGAATTTAATGAGTAGTAATACATCACAGCTTTAATTTCCACATCCCCACGTCCCCATCCGGCGGCGTTACTGCCGCCGGAGCGTGGCTTCCTGCGAGAGTAGGTTTTAAGAAAATATTTTGAGAAAGGACCGGTTTTTATGGGCGAGTATGCAATTCTTGTTTATCCGTTGGTATTTCTTTACGGCATATTAATCGGGAGCTTCTTGAATGTATGTATTTTCCGCATTCCAAAGCATGAAAGCATCGTAACAACACCGTCCCACTGCATGAGCTGCGGTTATGGTCTGAAGTGGTATGATCTGGTGCCGGTGTTTTCATGGCTTTGCCTTGGCGGAAAATGCCGCAAATGCAAGGCAAAGATTTCGGTGCAGTACCCGATTGTCGAGGCACTTAACGGAGTGCTGTGGCTGCTGATTATTTTCCTTCGTGGCTTAACCATCGAAGGGATTTTGTATTGTTTACTGGCGTCCGCACTGCTTGTACTGAGCGTGATTGATTTCCGCACCTACGAGATTCCGTTTGGAATCAACGTCTTCATTTTTCTGTTGGGCGTGGTAAGGGTGTGTACGGATTACAGATTTTGGGCTGTCTATGTGGCAGGCTTTTTCCTTGTCAGCTCGATTTTTGCTCTGGCAGGCTGGCTGTCACAGAAGCTTCTGAAAAAGGAAGGCATGGGCGGCGGTGACATAAAGCTGATGGCGGCGGCGGGACTGCTGCTTGGAGGTCCGAAGATTTTTCTTGCGATGCTGGCGGGCTGTGTGTTTGCGGTGATAGTTCATCCCATCCGCATGAAAGCGTCCGGCGTGGACAGCGGTCTGGCGTTCGGTCCGTATCTGGCAGCAGGGATTTTGCTTTCCGCACTGACGGGAGATTTTGTAATCAGCTGGTATCTTTCTATGTTTTAATCGGGAATGGGAAGTAACGGACAGGGAGAGCGAGACTTCCTATGACATTTCCGCAGGGCATGGTTTGACATACGCTACGGAAATGTTATATGTGGTTACACTAACATTAAGGAGGGTTTTATGGCAAAGACAGTATCTGGCAGCAGGGATTTTGCTTTCCGCACTGACGGGAGATTTTGTAATCAGCTGGTATCTTTCTATGTTTTAATCGGGAATGGGAAGTAACGGACAGGGAGAGCGAGACTTCCTATGACATTTCCGCAGGGCATGGTTTGACATACGCTACGGAAATGTTATATGTGGTTACACTAACATTAAGGAGGGTTTTATGGCAAAGACAGTAGTAAGCATTGAAATTGGTCTTACCCAGACCAGAATGCTGGAAATTGACATGGGAAAGAAGCTCCAGCATGTAAAGAAGGCTGTTATCATTGATACACCGGAAAACGCAATTGAGGACGGTTATATCCGTGAAACGACAGGGCTTGCGGAAAGCATGAGCCTGCAGATGCAGGCGGCGGGCATCAAGACCCGGAATGTCATTTTTACGGTTTCTTCCAATAAGGTAATCAGCCGAGAGGTTACGGTGACGGCACTCAAGGAGAAGCTTTTAAAGAACATTGTGGAGGCAGAAGCAAACGACTACTTCCCAATGGATGTATCCGATCATGTGATTGCACATTCCGTCATCGGTCGCAATGAGGCAGAGAAGCAGTATCGTCTGATGGTTTATGCTGTGCCGGAGACCCTGCTGCAGTGCTATTATACGCTGGCAGATGAAATGAACTGCAACATTATTGCAATGGACTTTGTAGGAAACTCCATGTACCAGTGGCTGAAGCGTTCTACCCTGCAGGATGTCAGTCTTGTAATGCAGATTAATGAGACCTCTACGGTTGTAACCGTGGTAGATAAGGGCGAGCTTGGCGTGCAGAGAACCATCAGCTACGGCTCCTGTACCTTAGCAGATGCTTTGATGGAAACGCATTGCTATGACGAGGCTACTACGCAGGCGGCGGCGCTGAAGCTGTTGCAGGAGGAGGAGTTTTTAAGCATCAGTGCGGAGGAAGAGGAGCGCTGGAAGAAGAGAGAGCTGGCGCGCATCTGCGAGAACCGCTTCCGCCGTATCGAGAGCCAGCAGAACGGCGAGGATGATGAGGCGGCAGCAGCCAACGACCTGAGCGTGGAGCGGATTCTTTCCGATGATGAAATTTTAAAGCGCCGCATCAATGCGAGAGCGGAGGTTTCAGAGGCGGCAAGAGTCATTACCGGAAAGGTACAGCGCGTAATCGAGTATTACACCACAAATCATCCGGAATCTGCGATTGAACGGATTTACATAACCGGACCGGGTACTGCGGTCAAGGGCATTGAGGCAATGCTTGCAGCAGAGTTGGACCTTCCGGTGGATATTTATAACGTAACCGAGGGTGTTGTATTTGACAAGAATGCAAAGGATTTTGAGGAGCGCGGAGCAGAGTTTTTCGCCTGTTTCGGAGCAACGGTAAGTCCGCTTGGTATTCGTCCGGCAGAGGCGATTTTAAAGGAACAGAAGAAGAATATTTCCATTTTGACGGGTTCCATTTTCATTGCGGCAGCAGCGGTGATTTCGTTCCTGGTAGTATCCACGCTGGTGCAGATTAATTATGAGAAGAATGTGAAGGAAATTCTGGAGCAGCAGATTGCACAGTCGCAGGATATTGTGCAGCTGAGCGAGGTATACAATGCAAGCCAGCAGTCCATCGCAGAGATGTCCGCAGTTGATGAGCTTACCTTTAGTGAGGGCGAGCTGTTAAATGATTTGATTGCGGCACTGGAAATGATGCTTCCGTCCCGTGCGGTGGTGCATTCGATGAATCTTGGCGACAATATGCTGATGATGAATGTATCAACGATAACCAAGGAAGAAGCGGCAAAGGTGTTGATGCAGCTGCAGCTGGTTCCGTATATCAAGACGGTGAGCGTCTCCGGCATTGTGGAGAGCGTAGATGAGACGACAAACCGTACCGAGGTGGCATTTACCGTAAATTGTGAATTACAGAAGCCTGGCGCGGAGGATGCGGAGGCAGACGCGGAAGGAACGGAGGTGCAGTAGTATGGGAAAAGGTATGAACAAGGAAATCCAGAAATTCCTGCTGATGCTGGTGCTGGTAATACTGATGGTTGTTGTTGCCGTGGTTTATCTTTATCTGCCGCTGGTAGAGGATAAGGAAGCGCTGGTAGAGGAAAACGTCGCATTGAATACGGAGTGGATTGAGCTGCAAAACATGGCGCGTGATACCGAGATTTTCAAGGAGCGGATTAATGCGTCAAAGACGGAAATCGGTAAGGTGCTGAGCCGTTACGGAGCCGGAAACACTCCGGAAAAGAGTATCGTGTTTGTGAAGCGGATGGAGGATGAAATCGGAGTAAAGATTCCAAATGTGAGTTTTTCCGTGCCGACTACGCTGACGAGTGTACAGACGCCAATGGTGCAGGAGGCAGAGGATGAGACCTACAGCATCCAGTATTCCAACATTAATCTCCTGACAGAAACGCTTACCATGAGCTACAGCTGTACCTACGACCAGCTGAAGCAGCTGATTGATTTTGTCAACGTGTATCCGGAGCGTATGAATATCAAGTCCGTTTCCATTTCCTACGATACGGAAACCGGTGATTTGAGCGGCAGCCTTGTTTTAAATCTGTACGCCGTAACCGGTACGGATAAGAAGTATACGGAGCCGAAGGTTGAGGATATCCGTCTGGGCGAGGAAAACATTTTCGCGCAGTAAACAAAAACGGGGCTGAAGGGTAGCCCTGAAAAAGGCTGTGAAACAGTGATAAGGAAAGGTAACACGGGAAATTCCGTGTCGCAGGATGCCGGCGGAAGGGGTTCCGTTTGGGAGCCCCCGCCCGCGTCCGGTGGAGTAAGGAGGTAGGCGCATGCTGATAAACAAAAAGAAGAATAAAGGATTTACACTGGTAGAAGTGATTGTCAGTATGCTCGTGCTTTCTATTACAATCGTTTCCGTGCTGTCGGCGTTTGTGTACGCGTCAAAGAGTAATGTAGTGACAAAAAGAATGCAGACGGCGGAGTCCCTGCTGGAGGATTTGGTAGAGTATACCAATGCGTATGCAAAGGAGTTTGACCCAGAGCAGGGGATGGATGTGCTGAATCTGTACGATATGTTTGGCGGTTCCTGCAACGTGGTGACGCCGTTTTCTGCGACCAATGACGTGGAGGTTTCCGAGTTTACCGGTATTGCAAAGGGCTCCGGCAAATTTAAGGTTAGAATTACGAGGGATAGAAATCCTGCAAAGTATGCGACCGGAGTGGCGAATACAGAGGGGATTATTTCATTTGGGGAAACCGGAAGCAAAACCATAATGATAAATGCGGCGGCAGGAACCTATGATGATATGATGGTGGATTATTTCTGGGAGCTACATAAAAGTAAGGTAAGTGAATACAATTTAGCAGAATATGAGAAAGAGGCAACGGAACCGGGGTATACCGCAAATCCGGAAGGGGAATTGCCAAGAACGGAGATAGATGATAAAATCACGCGGGAAATTTGGATTGAAATGGAAAGTGCAGCAGTTGACA
>CAZCON010000013.1:0-12084 GCA_964500085.1 uncultured Lachnospiraceae bacterium | reverse complement strand
CAAGTATAAATAATGTGCTAGAAAAGCCCCTTAATCTTCGGATTAAGGGGCATTTTACATTTAAAAAGGAATATACTAACAAAGAAAGGACTGTTTTTCGGAGGCTTGTATGGTAAGCAATAAACTACATCGGGGCGGAAAACGGAGAAAAAACAAAGAGCTTTACCGGGAGGTGAAACGTACTGAAAGGCTGGAAAAACGGAAATATACAGAGTATTTCGACCGACTGACCGAGGCTGTCTCCCTGACCGAGGATGTAGCGGGTGGGATGTTAGCCTATCTGGTTGGAAGAAACTGCATGCTAGTGCGGAATTTTGCATCAGTAACGGAGTATACGGCAGGGCGGATTCGATTGAAAAGCAGGCAGTATGAGCTTTGCATAGAGGGAGAGTATTTGAGGCTACAGTATTTTTTACCGGAGGAGCTGCGGATTGTCGGAAATATTGTTTGTGTATCCTATCGTTCTTAAAGAGGGTGAGAGTGAATGAAGCAGTTATTTAATTTTTTGGGGGGAATCGTGTTCGTGGAGCTTCGAGGAGCTTCTCCGGAGCGATTCTTTAATATATGTCGCAGTAGAAAAATACCGCTTTATGATGTTGGTACGCATGTGACGGAGCGCGGGACGGTAACTGTGGCAACAATGAAGCTTAAGGATTATAAAAGAATTGGCGTGATTGCAAAAAAATCGCATTGTATTCCTTATATCAGGAAAAGAATAGGAGTTCCGTTTTTAATGCATAAGTACCGGAAGCGTGTTGTATTTTTTGCAGGCGGAATTTACTGCCTCTGGATGATGTGGCTGCTTTCCCACTTTGTATGGGATATATCGGTGTCGGGTGGTTTTGTACATACACAGGAGGAAATGCTTTCCTATTTGCAAAAAAACAGTATTGTATGCGGAATGAGAAAAGAAGAAATTAATTGTACAGAGCTAGAACGGCAGCTTCGGATTGATTATCCGGATATTGGCTGGGTATCGGCAGAGCTGAAAGGAACAAAGCTATTTTTACGTCTGGCAGAAACGAGTCTGCCGGATACGCAGCCGGAGTCAGAGGAACCGGTACATCTGGTCGCGACAGTCAACGGTATTGTGGAACGGATTGTGTGCCGCAGCGGAACACCTATGGTAAAGCAGGGAGATGTTGTTCGTAAGGGGGATATTCTAGTGAGCGGCGTGATTTCCGTGTGGGGAGATAATGATACTCTGGTGAACCGTTATGCAGTAACGGCAGATGCTGATATTTCCTTGAAAACAGTAAAACAATATCTACATGAATTTTCGAGGGAAACAGAAGAAAAAGAGTTTACGGGAAAAGAAAAAAACGGATATACGTTTTATTTTGGAAATCGAAAAATATTTTCGTATATGCCTAGTCATTCTTATGCAAATTATGCTATAATAACAGAGGATATTGTTTTGTCATTGCACAGGCATTTTCCGCTTCCCGTCCGAGTAAGAAAGACGGTAGCCGCCGAGTATGCGCCGAAGGTGCGAGACTATACTGAGGAGGAAGCAAAGGAGCTGGCAGCGCAGGCCCTTGAGCGCTATGTGGCATATCTGAACGGTTACGGAACGACAGTGCTTTCTACAGAGGTGGAGACAGCAGTAGGAAAGACCAGAGTGCAGACAAAAGGAAAATTAGTTCTTCTGTCCGCTGCATGGGAACGGCAGACGGTGCAGGAGGAGGAGTGGAGGCTGCAAAATTCAGATGAGTATCGTGGAATTGATGATGGAGCTGCCGGTGGAGCACAGTAAAAACATTTTCGGACAGTTTGATGCGTATGCGAAGCTGATTGAACGAAATTTGGGTGTGACTCTGATTGTCAGAGAGGATAAATTAAAAATTTTGGGACAAAAGGAGGCAACGGAGAAGGCAAAGAGGGTACTGGATCAGCTTTTTCTGTTGTCCGAACGCGGAAATGCTATTACAGAGCAGAATGTAACTTATGCGCTTTCCCTGCTTCCGCAGGAAAAGGAAGCAGGACTTACAGAAATTGATAAAGACCTGATTTGTCATACGATTCAGGGAAAGCCGATTAAGCCAAAGACTTTGGGACAAAAGCAGTATGTGGATCGGATTCGGCAGAAAATGATCGTATTCGGGGTGGGACCTGCCGGTACCGGAAAAACATATCTGGCCATGGCAATGGGAATTACAGCGTTTAAAAATGATGAGGTGAGTCGTATTATTCTGACACGTCCTGCCATCGAAGCCGGAGAAAAGCTGGGCTTTCTTCCGGGCGATCTTCAAAGTAAGGTGGATCCGTATCTGCGTCCGCTGTATGATGCCCTGTATCAGATTATGGGAGCAGACAGTTTTACAAAAAACATGGAAAAGGGCTTGATTGAGGTGGCGCCTCTTGCGTATATGCGCGGAAGAACGCTTGATAATGCGTTTATTATTTTAGATGAGGCACAGAATACAACGCCTGCCCAGATGAAAATGTTTCTGACACGTATTGGTTTTGGCTCTAAGGTGATTATCACGGGAGATTTGTCTCAGAAGGATTTACCGAGCGGTACGGTTTCCGGATTGGATGTTGCCCTCCGGGTGCTGCGTGGGATTGATGATATCGGAGTTTGTGAATTGACCTCTCAGGATGTGGTACGTCATCCACTGGTGCAGAAAATTGTACATGCCTATGATGAGTACGAACGGCGAAACGCAAGGAAGCAGGAAAAGACCGGGCATACAGTGAAGAAAAAGGGGGAGCGCGTTTCGGCGCGAAAGTAAAATGAAGGCGTTAAAGATAGAATCCAGACAAAAAACGGTAGTGTTGTTGTTCATAATGGTTGCACTTTTTATTGGGAGTGCAGTTTTAGTTCCCATTGTACGGGAGGCAGAGGAAAGGGTATCCGTATGGTATTACGTGTTTTCGGCAATTCTGACGCTGGGAGGGGCAGCTTACGCGTATTGCTTTGAACGGAGAATTTCTGAGGGACTGCTGTTCTGGCTGCTTCCGCTCAGCTATGTGATTTCTTTCCTTTTGCTTTTGCTGGTAGAAAATCCGCTTGTACTGCCTTTCTGGTGCTTTGGCGGAATGCTGTTGCTTTGTGCATTTAGACTTCGTTATGCGGTTCTGATGAATGTTTTTTTACTGTTTGTTATCGGCTGTACACAGAGTATGTTTGCAAAGGAAGCAATGGTAATGCAGCTTGTATGTCTGCTGTTGCTTTCCTGGGCGATGCCGATTGTCAGAAAATGGATGGATGCGGTTAATGTCATTCTTTCCGTGCTTGCACTTCTTGTCAGTGTACGAATGCTTTTTTTCTTTACGGCAAAGCAGGACATTTTTGATGATGATATTTTTCAGATTGCGCTGGTATATGTGGTGATTATTTTGGCAACAACGCTGTTTTCGCGTATGCTGTGGGGAAATGCAGTTTCAAAGGAGCCTACCGAAGCGTTCGATTTTCTGGAAGAGCTGGCAGTTACTGCCCAGATGCAGGATGCGGAGCTTCAAAAGGAGCCGGAGGCCGAGAATGACAGTGTAGAAGAAAAGTTTGCCACGGTGTTTGAGATGAGCGCGTTGGAAAAAACGTCAGAAGCAAAGGCACTGTCCGAGCTCTGTGCAGAGGACGCCACGCTTTTGGCAGGACTTTCGGAGCTGTCTCCGGCTGCGTTTCTTCATGCGCGCCGAGTTGCCCTGATTGCTTCTGAAATTGCAGAGAGACTGGAGAACGTCAATGCCTTGTTAGTAAAGGCAGGCGGATATTATCATGAAATCGGCCGATTGCTTGGAAAGAATACTCTGGAGAATACAATGCTTGTGGCAAAGCAGGAGAGGTTTCCGGAGACCCTGATGCAGGTGCTCCGGGAGCATACGGTAAACGGGGATAAGCCGACCTCCAGGGAAGCAGCGCTGGTATTCCTGACAGACAATATCTGCGGTACGTGTGAATATTTGAAAAAGGCACAGGACGGCAGGGTGCTGACGGAAAAGGTCATTGATAAGGCGTTAAATCTCCGCATGGCAAAGGGCGATTTAAATGCAAGCGGTTTGTCGATAAAAGAGTTTTCTGTAATCCGGAATGCGATGACGGAGCTTATAAAGGAGGATATGTTTTGACAATTCACATTGAAGAGGAAACGAAAATACCCTTTAGATTTGCGTATGAGGCGCTCATTGAGCGTGTGGTAGAGGGAGCGCTTGACTATATCGGTTGTCCCTATGAAACGGAAGTGAATGTGCTGCTTACGGATAATGCGGCAATTCAGGAAATTAACCGTGAAAACAGAAGCATTGATGCGCCTACGGATGTGCTGTCCTTTCCGAATGCCGAGTATGCGGTGCCCGGAAGCTTTGAACGTCTGGAGGACGAGCAGCCGGAGGTGTTTCACCCCGATACAGGAGAGCTGATGCTTGGTGATATTGTGATTTCTGTGGAACGGGTAGTGTCTCAGGCCGAGGAATTTGGACATTCAGACGAGCGAGAGCTTGGATTTTTAATAGCACACAGCATTCTTCACCTATGCGGCTTTGATCATATGGAAGAGGAAGAACGTGCTGTGATGGAGCAGAAGCAGAGAGAGATTATGGACTCTTTGAAATTATATCGGTAAACGGGGTTTTTGTTATGTCAGGAAAAGAAAAAAAAGCTAATTTTATCACGCAGGGAATTATTCTTGCGGCAGCATCGGTGATTGTACGTATTATCGGGCTGATTTACCGGATTCCGCTTGCAAGAACTATCGGTGACGACGGACTTGGGGCGTACTCCAATGCGTTTGAGGTATACAATATTGCGCTATTATTGTCAACCTACAGTATTCCTACGGCAATTTCCAAGCTGGTTTCAGAGCGCGAGGATAAAAAGGAATATGGGAACTCCTTTCATCTGTTGCAGGTCGGGATGGTATTTTCTGCGGTCATTGGTCTGTTAGTATCGCTTCTGCTATTTTTCGGAGCAGATTTTATTGCAGGAAAAATTTTTAAGGAGGCAGATCTGAGTACGGCGATTCCGTTGCGGGTGTTGGCACCCACCATTTTTATATTTGCAGGAATGGGGGTAATCAGAGGCTTTTTTCAGGGAAAGCATACGGTCATTCCGACCTCGGTTTCTCAAATTCTGGAGCAGATTGTGAATGCGGTTGTCAGCGTACTGGCAGCAAAGCTTTTTATCAGTCATTTCAGCGCGTCCCCAAGGCTTTCTGCTTATGGAGCAGCCGGTGGCACATTAGGAACACTCTGCGGTGCGCTGGCAGCATTTATTTTCCTGCTGTTTGTTTTTTTCAGCTACTATCCATATTTAAAACGAAGGCTGCGGAAGGATAAAATCGGAGCCTATGAGGACAGGGCCTTTTTGTTAAAGGTACTGCTGATGACAATGATTCCGATTATTTTGAATCAGACCGTCTATTCTATCAGCAGTCTTTTGGACAGTGTGCTGTTAAATCAGGTTTTTGACAGTAAGGGTGTGGATGAACTGGTTCGGCGTACCCTGTTTGGACGATATTCCAGTAAATACCGCTTAATGACAAATGTACCGATTGCCATTGCTTCCGCTATCGGCATGGCGATTCTGCCAAGTATTGTGCAGGCATACACCCTAAAGAACAGGGAGCTGCTGCATGGACGGATTGCACAGGCGGTAAAGCTGAATATGATGATTGCATTCCCGTGCGCGGCGGGGATGGCAGTGCTGGCAGCGCCGATTATGCAGTTTGTGTTTGGCGATACAGGAGAGGCATTGGAGATGACCTCGCGTATGATGTATATCGGAGCAGCGTCGATTCTGTTTTTTGCATATTCGACTGCGACCAACAGTATTTTACAGGGCGTGAATCGAATGCGCCTGCCTGTGCTGCATGGCGCGATTGCGTTGGTGATTTATCTGATTCTTGATGTGATTATGCTGACCGTTACACCGCTCGGAGTATATTCGCTTGTTATTGGAAATATGCTTTTTCCGCTGATTATCAGTATATTGAACTGGAGAACACTGCGGCGTGAGCTTGGTTATGTTCAGGAGCTTGATAAAACTTTTTTGCGTATCGGATTATGTACGGCCTTTATGGGGATTTTAGCGCTGCTTGTATACAAGGGACTGTTTTTCCTGACAAAGAGCAATGCGGTGTCACTGCTTGCTGCCATCGGACTTGCTGTTGTAGTATATTTTGTAATGCTGATTGCATTTCGTGCAGTAGAGGAAGAGGAGCTTCTGGAAATGCCGAAGGGCACACTTCTGGTGCGTGTGGCGAAAAAGCTACATCTGTTATAGAAAAGCCGGTATAAATTTCTTTTTATGGGAAATACTGCAGACAGGAGGTGTTTCCCATGAAAAGATGGATTGGATATATCGGCAGCTTTGTGGCCATGAGTTTTTTGTTTTGTATTTGTTACTATGCAAGCTATCAGAATGCTTTGACAAATTTTAATAAAAAAACAAAGGAGCAAAAGGACAGTCTGTACAGTGAACTGGTACGGGTGAGTGAAGAAAATAAAGCGCTGTTGTCCGAACTTGCCAGTAAGGAAAAGGAAATGGCGCGTTTAGTTGCCCAGCCGACACAGGATACGGTAGAGGCCGGGGGTGTGCCGCATAATACGGTGCTTCCGACAGTTTCCTACATGGAAGAAACGTATAATGCAGCTACAGGAGTCTTAGATTCCATGTCTAAGGTGGCTCCCGGCTTTTTGATTGGTATGACCAGAGAGGAGTTGACAGCTTATCTGGCACATTATATGGAAAATCTGTCTATTGCAGAATATGAAGCGGGGCTGCTGGCTTATGAGATTGTGTCATTTTCCGAGAATAGCGTAATTCTCCGTAAAACCTATGATGCAACGAGAAATCCCTACAAATATTACGTAAATATATCAGACGGTATGGTTACGGTATACTACAGTGATTTAGAGTCGGTATTTGAATATACGCATATTCCGGCAGTTGATTTGTCGGAGGAAAACAGAACTGCCTTAATTAATGGAATTTATGTAAAGGACCGGGAAGAGCTGTATTCGCTGCTGGAGGGCTTTTCGAGCTAGACGGCGGTTCCGGTGAAAGGAGCAGGAATGACAAAAGAGGTATTTGATCTGATTGCAGTCGGCGGCGGAGCGTCCGGAATGCTTGCGGCTATTATGGCAGCAAGAGCCGGATGCCGTGTGCTTGTTTTAGAACAAAAAGACAGGCTTTGTAAAAAGCTTTATGCCACCGGCAACGGAAAATGCAATTTTACAAACAGAAACTGGCAGGCTTCGTATTTCAGGGGAAGCAATTCCTCGCTTGCGGAGCCAGTTTTACGTTCCTTTGATCTTTCAGCTACGCTTGCATTTTTTAAAGAAATCGGTATTTATCCCAAGGAACGAAACGGATATTTTTATCCGAATTCTGAACAGGCGGCTTCTGTGGCAGAAGCTCTTGTACGGGAGGCAAAACGGTTTTCGGTACATTGTCTGACGGGACAGCGAGTGGTTGGAGCAGGGAAAACAGCGGAAGGTCTGTTCTGGGTGGAAACAGGAGAAAAGCATTTTATTGGGAAAAGTCTTGTGCTTGCCACCGGAGGAATGGCGGCTCCGGTACACGGCTCGGACGGAAGCGGATATCCGTTGGCAAAGGCCTTTGGTCATACGGTCATTTCGCCGTGTCCTGCGATTGTACAGCTAAAAGCAGAAGGTAAATTCTTTAAAACTCTGGCAGGTGTAAGAACAGAGGGAACGATTCAGTTACATATCGGAACAGAGTGTTATACGGAGCAGGGAGAGCTTTTGTTTGCACCTTATGGCATTTCCGGCATTCCGGTGATGCAGGTGAGTCGTTATGCGTCTGTGGCGCTGGCAAAAGGAATGAAGGTGACGGCAGAGCTTGATTTGTTTCCTGCTGCATCAGAGGAGGAGCTGACAAAGGAGCTGACCGGGCGTTTCGCCAGAATGAGAAAAAATACAGCGGAGGAAGCGATGAACGGCTTGTGTAATCATAAGTTGAACTACGTATTGCTAACGCAATGCAGGATTATTCCGACACAGCCTGCAGGAGAGCTGACCATTCCTGTGATTGCAGAGCTTGCCGAAACCATGAAGCATTTTACGGTGAGGGTTACAGATACAAATGGCTTTGAGCAGGCACAGGCCTGTGCAGGAGGTGTGCCTCTCACGGAATTAACCGAACAAATGGAATCCAGAATTGTGCAGGGACTTTTTTTCACAGGAGAGCTTACGGATATTGACGGAACCTGTGGCGGTTATAATTTGCAGTGGGCGTGGAGCAGCGGCGCGACCGCGGGAAAAGAAATCGGAGGAAGATATGCTTCGTATACAGCAGCTAAAACTAAATATACATCATAAACCGGAAGAATTGTTGTCCAAGGCGGCAGGAATGCTTGGAGTAAGACCGGAAGAAATCGCAGAGCTCCGACCGGTAAAACGGTCGTTGGATGCCCGGAAAAAGGAGGATATTCACTATTCCTATGTATGTGAGGCAGAGTTCGTTTCGAAAAAAACAGAGGAACGGGTTCTGCGGCGGATAAAGCCTTCCATTGCAGTACGGGCGGAGCGTCTGTACTATCATCACACACCGACGGGAACAGAGAAACTGTTACATCGTCCGGTGATTGTTGGCGCGGGTCCGGCAGGGCTGTTTTGCGCCTATCGTCTTGCCATGGCCGGATATGCACCGATTTTACTGGAGCGGGGCGGGGCGATAGAGGAGCGTGTGACTGCGGTGGAACGCTTTTGGGAGGATGGAACATTACTTCCGGATACCAATGTACAGTTCGGGGAAGGCGGTGCAGGAACCTTTTCCGACGGAAAGCTGAACACAATGGTAAAGGAAACAACAGGGCGGATTCGCTTTGTTCTGGAAACCTTTGTAAAATTTGGCGCACCGGAGGAAATTATATATATAAATAAACCGCATATTGGCACAGACTGTCTGCGGAAGGTGATTACTAATTTGCGGAAGGAACTGATTCGTATGGGCTGCGATGTACGGTTTCATGCAAAGGTAACGGATATTGTCTGTGAAAAGGGACAAATCCGAGGCGTATGCCTAGGACAGGATTTTTTACCCTGCGAGGTGCTGGTGCTTGCGATCGGTCACAGTGCAAGAGATACCTTTGCCATGCTAAAAGCGCGTTCGGTGCCGATGTCCAGAAAAGCATTTGCAGTCGGCGTTCGCATGGAGCATGAACAGGAGCTGATTAATCGCGCCCAGTACGGAAGTGCTGCAAAGGAATTACCGGCGGCAGATTATAAGCTTACGCATACGGCAGTAAACGGCAGGGGCGTATATTCCTTTTGCATGTGTCCGGGAGGCTTTGTGGTAAATGCCTCATCAGAGCCGGAAAGCCTGACCGTAAATGGCATGAGTAATCATGCGCGGGATGAGAGAAATGCCAATAGTGCATTGATTGTAAATGTTACCCCAGAGGATTTTGGCGGTGATGAAGCTGATGTGCTTGCAGGAGTAGAATTCCAGCGAAGGCTGGAGAAGGCTGCCTATCGTGCCGGAGCAGGAAAAATTCCGGTACAGCTTTATGGGGACTTGTTAAATCACAAACCATCTGATACAATAGGTCATATCGTTCCAAATACAAAGGGAGCCTATACCCTTACCTCCATAGAGGAATGCCTCCCGCAATTTGTTACGGAGGCATTGCTTGACGGCATTGCGGCCTTTGAACGTAAAATCAAAGGCTTTGCGGATGAGGAAGCGGTGCTTCTGGGGGTAGAGGCACGCACCTCATCGCCGGTGCGGATAGAACGGGATGAGACAATGGAATCTTCCATTGCCGGATTATATCCCTGTGGCGAGGGAGCGGGTTATGCAGGCGGGATTACCTCTGCTGCCGTAGACGGACTCCGTGTATACGAACGGATAGCAGAACGCTACCATGCGAATGACAGCTCTGACTAAGGATACCGGCTGTTTTACATTTCATCGGGTGTCGGAATGCAGCGTCTGAGAAAGGAACATAAAATGGATTACAGAGAAGCATTAAAAAGTAAAAAAAGAATTGTTGTTAAAATTGGTTCCTCATCCTTGACTCACGAGGAAACCGGTCATTTGAATTTCGAAAAAATGGAGCGGCTTGTTCGGATTTTAACAGACCTTCGTAATAGCGGAAAGGAAGTTGTACTTGTTTCCTCCGGTGCAATAGCAGTGGGCAGAAAAACGCTGGGACTTACCTATAAGCCGACGGAAACCTCTGAAAAGCAGGCATGTGCGGCAATTGGTCAGGCAAGCCTGATGACCGTATATCAGAAGCTGTTTTCCGAGTATCATCAGAATGCAGCGCAGATTTTAATGACGAAGTATACGATGATAGACGATACCAGCCGTCAGAATGCAAGAAATACCTTTGAAAAATTAAATGAGCTTGGTGTAATACCGATTGTTAATGAGAACGATACGGTTTCCACCGATGAGCTTGCACTTGGCGACAATGATACACTTTCTGCTATTGTGGCAGCACTGATTCATGCGGATTTACTGATTTTGCTGTCTGATATTGACGGACTGTATACGGATGATCCGCGGAAAAATCCGAATGCGGAGTTTGTTGAGCTTGTACCGGAGCTTACCGAGGAATATATCCATATGGGAAAAGGAGCCGGCACTACGTTGGGAACAGGAGGTATGCGGACAAAGATTTCTGCGGCCCGTATTGCAGCGGATTCCGGCTCGGATATGGTTATTACCAACGGAAATGAGGTAGATAATATCCGCCGCATCTTAAATGGAGAGCAGATAGGAACGCTGTTTCTGGCACATAAGGTACCGCATTTCCACCTGATAAACTATATATCCGGAAAGGGAGAATAAGTATCATGACGATGGATGAGAAGATTACAAGAATTAATGAGCTGTATCACAAATCAAAGGAAGAAGGTCTGACGGAGGAGGAACGGGTAGAGCAGGCAGCGCTTCGCAGGGAATATGTGCTGTCTATTCGTAAAAATCTCCGTGCATCACTGGACAATGTGTCAATTCTGGAGCCGGACGGAACGGTAACAAAACCGCGGAGAAATTTAGAAAATTAGGAGGCTTAAAATGGAAGCGTTGGAGAAAATCGGACAGCGTGCAGGAAGGGCTAAGACAGAGCTTGCACTGCTCAGTCAGCAAAAGAAAACAGACGCATTATATGCAGCTGCAGACGCTCTTTGTGCGAATGCGGATAAAATTTTAGAAAGCAATGCGACAGATACGGCTGCTGCAAAAGCGAACGGTATGTCGGAGGGGCTGTTTGACCGTCTGACGCTGACAACGGCAAGAATCGAAGCGATGGCACAGGGGCTTCGCAAGGTGGCTTCGCTTCCTGACCCAATCGGAAGTGTACTTTCTATGGAACAGCGTCCGAATGGTTTACTCATCGGTAAAAAAAGAGTACCATTAGGGGTTGTTGGCATGATTTATGAATCGCGTCCGAATGTAACCTCGGATGCCTTCGGACTGTGCTTTAAAACCGGAAATGCAGTGATTCTGCGAGGCGGGAGCGATTGCATTCATTCGAATATCATTATTGTAGACCTTATTCGCAGTGCACTGACCGGATGCGGAATTTCTCCGGATGCAGTTCAGCTGCTGACCGATACCAGCAGAGAAACGGCAACGGCATTTATGAAATTAAATCAATATGTCGATGTACTGATTCCGCGCGGCGGAGCTGGGCTGATTTCTACCGTAGTAAACAACAGTACCATTCCGGTGATTGAAACCGGAACCGGAAACTGTCATATTTATGTGGATGAGTACGCAGATTTTGAAATGGCGTTGAACATTATAGATAATGCAAAGACCCAGCGTCTGGGTGTCTGCAATGCGTGTGAATCCCTTGTGATTCATTCTGCTGTGTTAAGCGGTTTCCTGCCGTTGATTTATGAGCGGCTGACGGCAAAGAAGATAGTATTTCGCGCAGATGAGCGTGCGCGGGCAGTATGTCCGCAATGTGAAGCGGCAACGGAGGAGGATTTTGGGAGAGAATACCTAGACCGCCTTATTTCCGTTAAAACAGTAGATTCCGTGACTGAGGCCATTGCCCATATCAATCAGTATAACACAGGACATTCGGAGGCTGTAATTACGGAAAACTATGAGGTTGCTATGCGCTTTTTGAATGAAATTGATGCAGCTGCCGTATATGTCAA
>CAZCON010000012.1:0-12335 GCA_964500085.1 uncultured Lachnospiraceae bacterium | reverse complement strand
CTCATGAAGTATATCAGAAAACTCAGCAACACCCTCTGTGGAATGACGCATATCGCTCACAATCATTGTCAGCCCTTCCACCAGCTTCTTTACCGCACGGGCAATATCGCCGATTTCATCACTCCGGATTACGGTTTCCTGCGAAACCTCAACCGCCAAATTACCGTCTGCCACCTCTGTCAGGCTATCCACATTCTGCTTAATTGCTTTTGCAATATGTTTACTGGAGTAATAGGAGGATGCCGTGGCAACAACAGCAAGCACCAGCCCGATGCCCACAAGCTTCGAAATTGCGCCAACGATATTTGCATTCACTTCATCACGGTCAATTCCACAGAATACCGCGCCTACCACCTCGCCGGTGCTCTCCTGCATCAGCGGATAGTAATATACCGCATAAGGCTCGTCTCTGAACTCCGTCTTAAAGTCATAGTAATAATTTCCTGCCATAACCGCTTCATACACTCTGGCATCCATCACCTCACCGGTAAGTCTGGCACCATTCTCATCCTTATGGGTGGTCATCGCGCAGTTCTCACCGAAGTACACCATCACATCCGCATTGGCTTTCTCGCCCATGTCGTCCAAATATTCGTACATCGGCTCCAGACCGGTTTCTCCCTTATACAGCACTCCGTCCGCATAGGAATAATCTCCGCGGGCATATACCGTAAGTGTTTCCACCGTAGAAAGCGTAAGTGCCTGTAATTCATCCTTTACCAGTCCCTGCGATATCTTCTTTGTACTGGAAATAGAGTCCGCAATATAGAAAATACTCAGCACATAAATCGGCACCATTGCAACACCAAGAATACGCAACGTCAGACCCCAGTTCATTTTTCTCTTTTTTCTTGCAGCCTTCCGTTCTTCCCTCTTGGCAGCCTTTAACGCTTCCCGCGCTTCTTCTGCTTCCACATCACTGTAGTCCATTTCAAATTCATATTCTGAATCTGCCTCGGATTGTTTATTTTTTCCCGTTTCCACAGTTTCCATTCCAAAATTATTATCATTCGCTGCCACAGCCGTTTCCTGCTGCTCCTCCGTATTGCTTATCAATTCGTCCGTCAAATTCATCACCGTTCTCCTTTCCGGGAAAACCCCGTAAATTTTCTCAGCCGTTATCGCCACCCACAGTTTTCCTTTAGTATAACACTTTTTAACTAAAAAGTCCAGTTTTTTTCCTTATTTTTCGTCAAATTTGCCGTTTTTCCCTACAATTATATCCACAACTTCAACATTGTTTTTTCATTGTTTTCCTTTTGTAAAAAATTCCTTTTCAACCACATTTTTCTATGCTATACTATAGGTTGAAATATTTTTAAGCAACTAGCTTTCATTTTATTTGATTTATTTTAACTCAGGAGGTTCTTATGAAGCATCTGAAATACCGCATTATTTCCACTGCTGCCGCATGTGCCTGTTTCTTTCTGGCATCTCTTTCCGGTAGCTTTTTAGCCATTGCGGATACCCAGACCAATAACTCCCCCCTTTCCTCCGGTGACAACGCCGGCAAAACAATCTCCGAAGGCTCTGGCATCACAGATACTGCGACTCCAATCCCTTCTTCCGCAATCAGTCAGAATGCGCCTGTAACAGTGACACCGCGTGTTACCCCGAAAGCCACGCCAGCTGTAGCCTCGGCGCCATCTGCCAGCCCTGCTCCAACTGTAGCTCCGACACCGTCTGTCAGCCCTACTCCAACCGCAACTCCTAGTCCAACACCGTCTCCAACGCCTGAGCCATTTGTCTTTACAAAAGCGATTGCGAAGGTAACAGACTATGTAAACATCCGTGAAGGTGCTTCCACCGACACTCCAATTGTGGGTAAGCTCTTTGAAAACGGCATTGCAGAAGTATTAGGTGCAGAGGACAACTGGACGCATATTTCCTCCGGAAACGTCACCGGCTATATCCGCTCTGACTATCTTTATCTGGACGAGCAGGCCATTGCCTATGCAGACAGCATTACTGCTTACAATGCAAAGGTGAAAGCAGGTTCCGTAAATGTCCGTTCCGGTCCCGGCACAGAGCATGACAGGCTCGGCACCACCTATAACGGCGACACCTATCCTGCCATTCTTTCCCTCTCCAACAAGGAATGGATTGCCGTTCAGTATACCGCAGATACCGTTGCTTACCTGTATGCAGAATATGTCACCTTAACCTGTAACCAAAAAGAAGCCTTGACGCTTGCAGAAATTGCCGCCGCAGAACGGGCAGCAAAAATCGAAAAGGCGCACGTGAAAAGTCTTCCGGTTACCTACCGCGACCCCGTTTCGGTTTCCGATGAGGATTTGGAGGTCTTTGCACTTGTGGTTGCTGCAGAAGCCTACTGGGAACCCTACGATGGAAAGCTTGCCGTAGCTAACGTGATTCTCAACCGCCTTTTACAGGGAAAATATGGCGACACCATCTACGATGTAGTTACCGCGCCGAAACAGTTTGACGGCTATCGCCACATCGATAAATACCGTGACCGCGACCTGACAGACTGCTACAAGGCCTGCAGGGAAGCACTTTCCGGCAAAAATAACATCGGCGATTATCTGTTCTTCCACGCAGATTACTATGTGGATTCCATTGATGAATGGCCATTCTTTACCTCATGGTATCAAATTGAAGGACATATTTTCTTTAAACGGAACTGGTAATTTTCAGATTTTCCCGCCAAGCAGGGTGCTTGCCGCTACCCCTACCGCTGTTGCCACAAGCGCACCGGTCAGGGTGTAGCGGGTTTTTTTTACGCCCGCCGCCATAAAATACACCGACATGGTATAAAACACCGTTTCCGTGGAAGAACAGATGAGAGAAGTCACCTTGCCAAGATAGGAATCCGGTCCAAATTCCCGGAACACATCTAAAACCAGACCTGTCGCCGCCGAAGAGGAAAACAGCTTTACCACCACAAGTGGCACCAGCTCCGATGGAAAACTCAGCAGCTCTGCCGCCGGCGCAAGCAGACGCGCCAAAAAGTCCAAAAAGCCGGAGGCCCTTAGCATTCCTACTCCGGTCATCAGGCCTATCAGCGTAGGCAGGATTCCGAAGGTAACCTGAAAACCATCCTTTGCCCCTTCGGTAAACTCCTTATAAATATCCGTTTTTGTTACCAGCCCGTAGCTAATCATATAAAACAGTAAAAGGGGAATACAAAAATCAGAAAAAAACAGAATCAGCCTCATAAATTTTTTCTCCTCCCCGTCACCTTCACAAACAGCACCGCGGCGCAGGTACTGGCAAGTGTGGCAAGAATTGCCGGTCCTACGATTCCGGCAGGATTCACCGAGCCATACTGACTCCGGTATGCAATAATATTCACCGGAATCAGCTGCAGGGAGGAAATATTGATTATCAAAAAGGTGCACATCGACCGTGATGCCACTTCCCTGTCTCCCCCCTGCTCTACATTCAGCTTTTGCAATTCTTTCATGGCCTTTAGCCCAAATGGCGTCGCTGCCCAGCCAAGACCTAAAATATTCGCAAGCATATTTGAAGCAATATACTCGTTTGCCTTCGAAGCTTCCGGCACCTCCGGAAACAGAAAGCGCAATGCCGGCCGCACCAGTCTGATAAATTGCCCCATCAGACCGCTGGCCTTTGCAATCTGCATAATTCCTGTCCAAAGCGCCATCACACCAAGCATCGTAATGCAAAGCTCCACTGCCTCCTTGGAGGAATCCAGTGCCGCATTTCCCACCTCGCTCACCCTTCCGGTCAGGGTTCCGTACACCACTGCAATCACGATCATACCGCCCCACAAATAATTCAGCATTTTTACCCATGCTCCCAAGAACGCTTTCTTTTAGCTTATGCAGCAGTCCTTCTTTCCATAACCTTTACTTCAGCAGCTCCACCACCTCAGAAAATTGCATTCCGTGAGAAGCCTTGATTAAAATCGTACTTCCGTCCGGGAATAATTCCTTTGTTCCTTTTCTTATCGCTGCAAGCAGTTCTTCCCTGTCAGCAAAATACATCACACTGCTTCCCGTACCCTCACGTACCGCAGCCTCATACATAAACTGCGAATCTTCGCCCACGCAGAGAATATAATCAACGCCTCTTTGAGCCGCATAAGCCCCAACTTCAGCGTGCATCGCACCGGAAGTCTCACCAAGCTCAAACATATCTCCCAGAATCGCCACCGTGACCGTATCCGCCATACAAAGCAAATCAACTCCTGCCTTCATGGACACCGGATTTGCATTATAGCAATCGTCAATCAGGACAAACCTGTCCGTGCGAATCAGATGATTACGTCCTCCTATTGCAGCCACCTTTTTCATGCCGGACTGTATCTCCTTTGGTGTCAGTCCAAGAATTTCCGCCACGCCGGCCGCAGCCGCAGCATTCAACACCATATGTGCCCCCGGCAACGGCACTTCAATCTCATAGCTTTCCCCCGCAGCATTATGCAACACCGCCCTGCTTCCCCACAAACCGTTGCTAATCTCATCCGTTACATACACATTCTCAGACGTTCCCTCTTTTCTTCCGAAAAACCGAATTTCCCGCCCGCCGACGTCAGATACCGTCTGTAATTTGTCATCATCCCCGTTTAAGCATATCTTCCCATCCGCAGGCATAAAATCAAAAATCTCTGTCTTTGCCTTTAAAATGCCATCTCTGGTTTTTAAATTCTCCAAATGGCACTGTCCGATATTGGTAATCACGGCAATATCCGGTCTTGCCATCTGACTGAGCCGGTGCATCTCTCCAAAATCGCTGATTCCCATCTCTACCACCGCCGCCTGATGCTCCGGGCGAATTTGCAGAAGCGTCAGCGGCACCCCGATTTCGTTGTTATAATTTCCCTTTGTTTTCAGCACCCTGTATTTTTCAGAAAGCACCCCCGCGATAAATTCCTTGGTGCTGGTCTTCCCGACGCTTCCTGTAATCCCAATAACCGGAAGCTGCAGCGTTTTTCGATAGCTTTCCGCAATCTGCTTCAATGCCTGTAGTGTATCCTCTACCAAAAGATAGCACGGCCAGTTCTCTGTTTCGTCCGGCTCTCTCTGCACAATCGCAAGCACAGCTCCCTGCTCAAACACAGCATTTACAAAGCTGTGCCCGTCCACGTGCTCTCCAACCACAGCAACAAATACGCCGCCCTCCGTAACCTGTCTGGAATCCAGCACCACACTGTCCACCTGTCTGTCCGGAAACGTCTGTCTCTGCTGCTCCTTTCCTAAACTCCTATATACTAAACGGCCTCCTGTGGCCTCTGCAATTTGCCTGACTGTCAAATTCATACCGCAATGCTACCCTTCCTTATTTTGCAAATGCCTTATTCAATATATTCTCACACAGCTGTTCAAAATTCATCCCAACCGCGGCGGCCTCCTGCGGAAGCAGAGAGGTCGGCGTCATTCCCGGTAAGGTATTCGCCTCCAGGCAATACATTCTGCCTTCCCCGTCCATCATAAAATCCATGCGGGCATAATTTTTCAACCGAAGCGCCCCAAAAACCTTCTCGGCAATTTCCTGCATCTGCTTTGTCTGCTCCCCGGTCAGCTCTGCCGGACAGGTTTCCACGGTGCTGTCTGCCTGATATTTATTTTTATAGTCGTAGAAGCCCTGCTTCGGGGCAATTTCAATTACCGGCAATGCTTTTCCATCCATGACTCCTACAGAAAACTCTCTTCCCGTAATATATTGTTCGATTACCACTTCCTTGTCATACCGGAATGCCTCTTCCTTTGCAGCTGCATACTCTGCGGCATTCCGTGCGACTGAAACGCCTACACTGGAGCCTCCGCAACAGGCCTTCACAATACAAGGGAACGGCACCTGTACGCTCTCCGTCTCCCCTTTTTTCAGCCGAATCCCCACAGGTGTCGGAATATCATAGGCCTTAAAAATATCCTTGGTAATCCCCTTATCCATTGCCATTGCCGCACTCACAAAATCCGTACCCGTATACGGAATGCCCATCAGCTCAAAGCATGCCTGAAGCTTGCCATCCTCGCCATTCGCACCGTGCAGTGCCATAAAGACCGCATCTGCCTCCTGACAGAGCTTCAGCACATTCGGGCCAAAAAAATTCTTTGCGCCATCCGGCCGCATTGCCTTTATCTGTGCCAAATCCGGCTTTTGCTCAGAAATTGCACTTATTTTTTCCGTCCAGTCATACTCACGCTCAAAAATAGCGTCTGTATTCCCCTCATAGCCCAGGTATACATCCAGCAAAATTGCCTGATGACCGTTCCTTTTCAGTGCCTTATATATCATGCTGCCGGAAATCAGGGAAACATCCCGTTCCGTACTTGTTCCGCCTGCCAAAACCACTATCTTCATCTGTCTACCATACCTTTCTATCTGTCTTTTATCATGATACAGGGATTGCAAAAGCCGCAAAGCAACAGAGCAATTCATGTATCAGTCAGGGCAAATTACCTTTGAAGCCTGACCTCCTGCCATCTAACTATATATATTAGCATAATGTCTTTTATTTGTCAGTAATAAAATAAAAACATCAGCCACATAAAATTCCAACAATTTTCTCTTTTTACTTTGACAATTATCGGCAAATGTTGTACAATAGCCTTGTTAGAGAATTAACAGAATGTAATTACAACTACATTGGAGGTTCAGTAATGAAGAACGTGGGAATTGTACGTAACTTAGATGAAGTAGGAAGAATTACTCTCCCGATTGAAATCCGCCGCTCTCTGGATTTACATGAAGACGATCCGGTAGAAATCATTCAGGAGGGTGGTCGGATTATATTGACCAAGTACCAGCCTTGCGATGTCTTTACCGGCGAAACCGGCGATTTGATTGAATTCTGCGGAAAAAAGATTTCCAAAAAAACGATTAAGAAGCTTGCAAAGCTCGCAAACCTTATTGATTAATTCGTCCTTTATATATGACATTCCACAATACCCGGTCACGCTGAAAGGTTTGACCGGGTTTATTTTTATCTGCACTATCAGGATTCTTCTTCCAAAAGCTTCGCATAAATCTCTCTCTTGGAAACTCCCCTGTCCGCTGCCACAGCCTTCATTGCGTCCTTTTTACTCATTCCAAGCGAAGCATACCGCTCCATATGCTCCTGCAGGGAAAGCTCTGCAAACGCTTCCTGTTCTTCTTTCTTTCTGCTCTCCCGATCTGCTCCCTCTAAAACCAGAACGCACTCACCTCTGGCCTCATTTTCTTCATAATATGCAGCCGCTTCCGACAATGTGGTAAGAAAAGCAGACTCATGCTTCTTTGTCAGTTCCCTGCAAATCGTAACTCTGCGCTCACCAAGCTCCAAAAGCAGCTCTGCAAGGGTTTTTCCGAGACGATGCGGTGCCTCATACAACACAATGGTGCGGGTTTCATTTTTCAGCTCCGCAAGAACTTCCCGTCGTTCTTTTTTTTCCGTCGGCAAAAATGCTTCAAAGCAGAATCGTCTGGTTGGAAGTCCGGAAAGAGTCAGCGCCGTCACACATGCACAGGCTCCCGGCAGCACCGTCACCTGCACTCCGGCTGCATATGCCATCCTTACCAGCTCCTCTCCGGGATCGGAAATTCCCGGCATTCCGGCATCCGTGATGACTGCAACATTTTTTCCTTCCAGCAGCTGTTCAATCAGCTGCCTTCCCTTATCATACTTATTAAACTCATGGTAGCTCGTCATCGGAGTCTTAATCTCAAAGTGATTCAATAATTTAATACTGTTACGGGTATCCTCCGCCGCAATCACATCCACCGTCCGCAAGGTTTCCAGCACACGGAAGGTAATATCCTCCAAATTGCCAATCGGCGTTGCACACAAATATAAGATTCCTGCCATGCTCTCCTCCTCAACTTCATAGCCGTGTCCAAAGACCTCACGAATCACACGCAGCCATCTCCGGCATACGTCTCCCTTCAACACTTAGTATCCATAAATTCCGGTAATATCTTCATGATATACGCCCGGTGCGGTAAATACAATCAGAGGCGGTTCTACCGTCACACGCGGTCTGCCGCCCTTTCTGGCCTCTATCAGCACCATGTTCGGTTCCTTATCCACATACGGGTGTACCATACGCATCCGTTTCAGCTCTAAGCCATGCTCCGACAGGGTGCGAATAATTTCTGCCAGACGAAATGGCCGGTGTACCATGTAAAAGGTGCCGTTCGGCTTTAATACATACGCCGCCTCCCTGACTACATCCTCCAGCCTGCAAAGCACCTCATGCCTTGCAATCGCCTTTGGAAGCTCCGGATTCTGAAGTCCGTGCTCTGCTGTCATATAAGGCGGATTTGAAGTCACCACATCAAAAGAAGCCGCCCCGAACCTCCGGCCGGCCTCCTTAATGTCTCCAACACAAATCGAAATCTTCCCAGAAAGTCCATTCACTGCAACACTCCGAGCCGCCATATCAGCACTTTCCTCCTGAATCTCCAGCCCGGTAAGCTGTGCTGCCTTTGTCTTTGCCTCTGTTAAAATCGGCAAAATTCCTGTGCCTGTTCCAAGGTCCAGCACACTTGCTCCCGGCTTTACCGTTATAAAGCCGGACAGCAGCACTGCATCCATTCCAAAGCAGAAACGCCCCGGATGCTGAAAAATCAAATATTCATTTCGCTGCAGTTCATCAATGCGTTCTCCTTCCTTTTTGAGCCGTTCTGCAAGCTCATATCTGGCCTGCAGCTGCTCCGAACGCCGTCCTTCCTCTGTCTGCGTCATATCATCACTTACTTTCCCTACTTCTTTGCATCTTTCCGTTCCAGCTGCTCCAGTTCCCTCAGCTCTGCGTCCAGCTTCACATGGTCAGACCTCTTGTGAGGCTTAAACTTTAACTCGCTCACCTTGTACTCACGAATTTCTTTCTCATCATTTTCCAACGTAACCTTCACCTTTACCACCTGCTTCAGTACACTCGTACTATGAACCTCTCCCTGTAGTCCATCAACCGTAGTCACATATTCTCCGACCGCCGGCAGATGACTGTTCAGCTCCTCATAGACCTCCTCTTCATTTTTCAGGCAACACATCAGCCTGCCGCATACGCCGGAAATCTTGGTAGGATTCAGTGACAGATTCTGCTCCTTTGCCATCTTAATTGACACCGGAATAAACTCAGATAAATACGTATGACAGCAAAGTGCCCTGCCACATACGCCGATACCACCGAGAATCTTCGTCTCATCACGCACACCAATCTGGCGCAGCTCAATTCTGGTTTTAAACACGGAAGCCAGATCCTTTACCAGCTCACGGAAATCTACACGTCCGTCTGCTGTAAAATAGAACAACAGCTTATTATTATCGAAGGTATACTCCGAATCAATCAGCTTCATCTCCAGATTATGCTTCCGAATCTTTTCCAGACAAATCTGAAACGCCTCTTTTTCCTTTTTTGCGTTATTCTCCTGAAGCTTTACATCCTCTTCTGTCGCCGGACGAAGCACCGGTTTTAACGGCAACGTAATCTTTTCCTCCGGAAGATCACGAACCCCCATAACCACATAACCAAACTCTACCCCTCTTGCCGTTTCTACAATAACATTCGAGCCCTGCTTTATATCAAAGCTCAGCGGATCGAAATAATACACCTTACCCGCCTTGCGAAATCTTACACCAACTACCTTCATCTTATCATTAAACCTCCTTCATGTACAACAGCAAAAGCTCCATTGCATTTTCAAAATTCACATTCGACTTAAGCCGCTGCTTTACCTGCTCTATCGAATCTACAATACCCTGCAGATTCTCAAAGCTCCGCTTCCCTGCCTGCGCTGCTACTGCATTTAACTCATCGCAAAACAAGAGAGAATTTACATTTTTTGTGGCTTTAAACAAAAGCACATCACGATACCACAAAAGCAGCATATCTAAATACTCGTCTGCCACATCCTTTTTTGCAGAAAGTGCCTTTACTGCCTCCATCAGCTCTGCCATCGACATGGCATCCACCTGCTTCACAAGCTGCAGCACCTCTTTCCGCTGCTCTATAAACGTCTCGGACTCCGCATACTGCACTGCACGTCCTACAAGACCACCGGAAAACACTGCCGCACTCTCTGCCAGATAATCCGGAATCCCCTTTTTCTCCATCAGAAAGTGACGAATCTTATCCGGCGCCACCGGATGAAGCGGCAAAGAAATACAGCGCGAAAGCACTGTCGGAAGCAGCTGCTCCTGCCGGCTGACTAAAATCAAAAAAACCGCATATTCCGGCGGCTCCTCAATGGTCTTTAACAGCGCATTCTGCGCCTCCTCCGTCATTTTTTCCGCTTCCTCTATCAAATACACCTTATAAGTACTGCTATATGGCTTAATCTGAACATCCGATGTTACCTGCTCTCGGATTTCCTTCACACCAAGACTTGCCTTTTCCTTTACCACCCTCTTAAAATCCGGCTGATTTCCGGAATCCATCTGTCTGCAGGATTTGCACCGGTCACAGGCTACAATCCCTTTTTCCTCACAGAGCAGTGTTTTGGCAAAGGCTTCTGCTACTAACCGCTTACCACTGCCGCTCTCGCCGCCAAACAGATATGCGTGGGACACCTTCCTCTGACGAATAGCATTCTGCAAATGCCGTACAACCTGCTCATGCCCTACAATGTCTTTAAAATCCGCCATAAAAAGCCCCCCTTCCATGGTCAGTCACTGCGATACTATGAGAGCAGACAGACCGCAGCCCCGGAGGATTCAAAATCTTCCGCTTCACGGGCATTGCGATGTCAAATCAGCAACCCTCCACAGGGTCTTCTCACGTAAAAATATCCAGCAACAGCCCTCTGATTTCATCAATCCTGCTCAGTATCATCAAATGGTCCTTTTCATCCTTAAGTAACTCCCCTGCCAATTCATCCAGCGTCTCATCCACCAGACGAATCATGCCATACACACGGTGCCTG
Organism: uncultured Lachnospiraceae bacterium; assembly: GCA_964500085.1. Lineage (GTDB taxonomy): Bacteria > Bacillota > Clostridia > Lachnospirales > Lachnospiraceae > SIG307. The sequence continues at coordinate 1,502 of CAZCON010000012.1, read as the reverse complement.
CCCCGGCGATCCAAAAAATTTTCACGCGAGAACTTATGAGAACGTGACACAATCTCATTCATAAACTCCTTAATCAGTTCCCTGTACCTTTTCATATCACGCACATCCATATGCTTGGCAATTTTCTTGCCCTGCAGCGTAATATCGTCCAACAGAGTATTTAACCTTTCCTGCAATGCCGCTTCTTCAATCTTTCCGGCGAGTACAAACTTAAAAGTACCGTCGGCTTCCTGCACCGGCTTTGCAGCTTCTATCGGCTCCGGCTGTGAAATCTGATTCACTTTTAAGTCCAATCCCGCTCACCTCCTTTGGAAAGAACCACAGACGCGAAAGTCGCCCTTCTCTCCGTGTGAAGCGTACAGCGCCTGCCGAATCAGGTTAAAGGCTGCACGATTCCTTCCTTTTTGCATAAAAGGCATATCTATACAAATTAAGTATAACACGAACGCACCGTAATCGCAAATGGAATTTGTAACTTGCAGACGCTACGCCTTTTGCCCCGCAATATCCCGCGCTATCTCTCTTACACAGACTTCCAGCTTTTCATTGCGGTAACGCTTCCTTATTCCGGCTTTCTGAATGTTTTCCTCGGAAAAATCCTGCTGATCTGCCAGAAAACGCCTGCACACTTCATCAAAATTCGGTTGCGACTGCCGTTTCTCTCTGCAAATAGACCTCCATAACCGTTGGTCATCCTCTACCTCGATATAAATCGGACACACCCGTTCTCCGCCATAGTACCCGCAAAGCTGTTCAAACCCAGACAACGTAGAAATAAACAAATAGTCCTGCCCTTCCAAATCAATTTGTCCGTCGTCTGCCGTAAAATAGTGCCACTCTCCCGCTACCGTATGATACGTTCTGGACTCGATTACTTTATTCTCCTGTTGCAGGCCTCTCCACGCCTCCTCACTTACAAAAAAATACTCTCTCCCGTCTGTCTCTCCGCGTCGAATCGGTCTTGTAGTATAGCCTACCACCGTTTGAAGCCCCAGCTTTTTCATGTCAACCAGCCGCTTGAATATAGTATCCTTTCCCGTAGCGCTCTTCCCCATCAGCACATAAATCTTACCCATAACAACCTCCAAGGCATTTATCTCCCTCCATTCTTACACATTTCAGCAGAATTTGCAAGAACATCCTCACTTGCATTATGGTTTTCTTTCTCATTTGCACTACGACTTTTCCTCATATCAGTTTTCGGCTTCTTTTTCTATTCTCTCTTTTCTGCACCATAATTTTTTCCTGTCATACGGAGCCTTCCAAAATAGTTTCGTGATTTTTTAAAGAGCAGGGCAAAACCCGCTAAAATCAAGGCTTCCCACGTCCAAATCAAATTTTCGCCAAAATTTTTTTAAAAAAATGAAAAAAAAGCTTGCATTTTTTAAAAGAATGATATATAATCATTTTTGCGCTCAGGGATGAGCGGTAAAACAAATAAGCGCGACTAGCTCAGTTGGTAGAGCACCTGACTCTTAATCAGGGTGTCCAGGGTTCGAGCC
>CAZCON010000011.1:0-12563 GCA_964500085.1 uncultured Lachnospiraceae bacterium | reverse complement strand
CCCTGCTTTCTTCCGAAATCCCACCACTTGGAGGAGCTTAAATGCTCGTTTAAGGAACGGGAATTATACTGTGTCAGAACTGCCACCTTCTGCACATGAGAATTTGACATATTACTAAGTGCAAAATCAATGGCACGATAACTGCCGGCCACCGGCATTGCCGCAATCGCACGTTTATTGGACAGTTCCTGCATCCTGCTGGAATTTCCGCCTGCCAGAATAATACCTAATGCTCTCATACACGATCACCTGCCTTAATAATATTCTCACCGCTTGCAAGAATCCCTCTAGGATAATCATCAATGGTAGTGCCTCCGGAAATTGCGGTATTCTTTCCGATACGAACGCGATCCGGTATGATGGAATTTTCTCCAATCGTTACCATTCCGTGCGTATAGATGTCCGGCTTCCATGTGTTCGGAGCCTCGTCAAATGCGCCCAGCTCGCAGTTTACGCCAATATAACAGTTTTCTGCAATCACTGCCTTGTTCACAGTGGTATTGTCGCCAATGACCGTGCCCTTCATAATGATAGAATCACGGACAACACAGTTTTCCCCGATGATTACGCCCGGTCCGATTACAGAATTATAAACCTTTCCGTAAATTTCCGCGCCCTCACCGATAATTGCACGTTCAATCACTGCTTCTTCAGAAATATACTGTGGCGGAATAACCTCTGACTTTGTATAAATCTTCCAGAACTCCTCGTAGAGGTTAAACTCCGGAATCAGGTCAATCAGCTCCATATTGGACTCCCAATACGATTGCAGGGTGCCAACATCCTTCCAGTATCCGTTGTACTCATAAGCAAACACCCTGTCACCGCGTTCATGGCAGTATGGAATTACATGCTTGCCAAAATCACAGCCCTTCTGGTCAGAAAGCGTAATCAACGCCTCCTTTAATACCTTCCACGTAAAAATGTAAATTCCCATGGATGCCAGATTGCTGCGTGGCTGCGCCGGCTTCTCCTCAAACTCAAGAATCCGTCTGTCCGCATCCGTAATGGCAACGCCAAAACGGCTTGCCTCCTCAATCGGCACCGGAATGGTAGCGAGGGTAATATCTGCCTTTTTCTGCTTGTGATAATCTAACATTGCTTCATAATCCATCTTATAAATGTGGTCACCGCCAAGAATAAGTACATACTCCGGATTATAGTATTCCATATACTTGAGGTTCTGGTAAATTGCATTTGCCGTGCCGGTATACCACTCGCTGTTTGTACTCTTCTCATACGGAGGAAGTACAGACACACCGCCCACATTACGATCCAAATCCCACGGAATACCGATTCCGATATGTGTATTCAGACGAAGCGGCTGATACTGTGTCAGAACACCTACGGTGTCTACACCTGAATTGATACAGTTGCTAAGCGGAAAATCAATAATCCGGTACTTACCACCGAATGCAACTGCGGGTTTCGCAATAGATGAAGTCAGCACGCCAAGGCGGGAACCCTGGCCGCCTGCTAACAACATCGCGATCATTTCCTTCTTAATCACGTGAATCACCCCTTGACTTTTATAGTAGCAGCACCGCACACCCTGTCGGTTGCCTTGTACTAACAGTATACCACAATTCAGTGGGAAAGTACATGGTTTTTTCTACAAAATTCCGTTTAAGACTCATATTTTTTTACATTTTATTCCGGATGGCATTTTTTCCTTTCTTTTTCATTTTTTCGCCCAACCGCTCTGTATATTCCCCGTTTTTTCCAAACTTTTTTATTCTGCCTTCGACCCACTTGCACATAATCTGAAATATGCTATACTATGTTTAGAAGTCAGGGGCTTTCTGACTTTTGAAATCACTTTTCGAAATGAAAGGAGTTTTTCCATGTTTCAGATTGACTTTTCCGCTCCGGTCCCGGTTCATTTCGTTGGCATCGGCGGTATCAGCATGAGCGCACTGGCAGAGCTTCTGCACCGGCAGGGCTTTCGCGTCAGCGGCTCCGACTTAAAGAAAACGCCGTTGACAGCGCATTTAGAGAGCTTAGGTATTACCATATTTTATACACAGAAAGCCGAAAATATCACAAGCGAATGCTCCGTTGTTGTTTATACAGCCGCAGTGCATTCCGATAACCCGGAGCTGATACGTGCCGGCGAGCTTAGACTTCCGGTTCTGGAACGCAAGGATTTGCTGGGTCAGATTATGAAGCAGTATCACCATGTGGCAGGCATTGCCGGCTCTCACGGAAAAACCTCCACCACCTCCATGCTCTCCCTGATGATGTTGGAGGGCGCTCTTGAGCCAACCATTCTGGTAGGAGGTGTATTGGACGGCATCGGCGGCAATCTCCACATGGGTAACAATCAATACCTTGTAGCAGAAGCCTGCGAATACTGTAACAGCTTCCTGAGCTTTTTCCCGACAGATGCCATCATACTTAATATAGAAGCAGAACACTTGGATTTCTTCCGTGATCTGGAGGATATCCGCTGCTCTTTCCGCAAATACGCAGAGCTTTTACCGGCAGACGGCGCTCTCGTCATACAGGGCGATATAGACCGTCTTTCCGAGCTTACAAACGGTCTCGCCGCACAGGTTATCACCTATGGCATTTGTGACAGCGCAGCTGATTGCAGCCGCTACGATTACGCTGCAGCCGCGCTTTCCTTCGACAGTCATGGTTTTGGCAGCTATGACCTTTACCAAAGGGGACAACGGCTCGGCCGCATCTGCTTAAAAGTTATCGGCCGTCACAATATTTCCAATTCCGTTGCCGCAGCAGCGCTCGCCTTTCGTTACGGCGTTTCCTTCGAAGCCGTTGCCGCAGCTTTGGAAAAATACTCCGGCACCCACCGGCGGTTTGAATTTAAAGGAACCGTAAACGGCATCCGGGTATATGACGATTACGCCCACCATCCGTCAGAAATTACTGCCACCTTAAGCGCAGCGCGCGCCTGTGTTACCGGAAACCAGAAGCTCTGGTGTGTATTCCAGCCCCATACCTTTTCCCGCACCAAAGCCTTTCTTCATGAGTTTGCCCAGGCTCTCTCCTATGCCGATGCAGTTGTTCTGGCTGACATTTATAGTGCCTCGCGTGAAACAGATCCCGGCGATATTTCCTCCGGCGACATCGCGGCGTTAATAAAAGAAAAAGGTAATAAAGTTTACTATTTTCATTCTTTCGACGACATTGAAAAATTTTTGTTACAAAATTGTAACGCGGATGATTTGTTGATAACTATGGGGGCCGGTGACATCGTAAGTGTCGCGGAATCCTTGCTTCAGTCCTAATTATCCACATTATCCACAACCTTATCAACATTTTTCTTTTGATTCGGTTGTGGATTTCTTTTTCCAAGTGCCTTTTTTCTACAAAACTAGACCTACAAAAGTAGAATGCTATTTTTCAAGGGAATTGAAATTTATTCAAAAAAAGTCGGACAAAATTTCCTTCGATTTTTCCACATTGTCCACATTATCCACAGCTGTTTTCCACAGGTACTGCCGCTCATTGCAATTTGAGCGAAATATGGTATACTCGGAATAACGATTTGGCATCCGATACATACGGGTGCATGGAGGAGGACACTTATGGACGGGATTTCGGTATATTCTGAGGACACGCGAACCACTTTGGTTCCAAACGAATTTATCGACTATTATATGCCGCGTGCAAATGGCAGCTTTGTAAAGGTTTATCTGTACCTTCTCCGCTGCCTGACCGCACCGGAGGCAGGCTTCGGCATCCATGTGATTGCAGATGCCCTGGAGGAAACGGAAAAAGATATTATCCGCGCGCTGCGCTACTGGGAACGTGAAAAGGTACTTTCCCTGACCTGGGGCAGCGGCGAAGAGCTTCGAGGAATCAAGCTGAACCGTCTGACCAGACCGGCCGCCGTACATACTCCCGATGCTCCTTCCGATTCCCGGACAGCAGCAGGCGCCGCGGCTTTTGCCTTTTTCAATGACGGACAGGCTGTAAGCAATGCCGCAGCGGCCGCACCGTCCGGCGCTTCTTCTGCCGCCATTCCGGACTATACGCCGGCACAGCTGGAAGCCTTTGCAGAGCGGAACGATACCAGTTGGCTTTTGCACGCTGTGGAAGGTTATCTGGAGCGTTTATTAAAGCCTGCTGATGTACAGCTGATTCTTTTTTTGCATGAAGAGCTCCGCTTCCCAAATGAGCTGATTCTTCATCTTTACGAATACTGTGTCTCTCGCGGTAAAAAGGCTCCTTCCTATATTCAGCGGGTAGCTCTTTCCTGGCACGAGGAGGGGATTGATACCGTGGAAAAGGCCGAGGAGCGTTCCCTGCAGTTTGATTCCTGCTTTACGGCAGTAAACCGTGCCTTTGCCCTCAACCGCGCGCCGGGAATTTCCGAGCGTCGTTATCTAAACCGGTGGAGTAATTTCGGCTTTTCCTCTGAGCTCATCGAGGAAGCCTGCAGCCGTGCCCTGCTCTCTACCTCCCATCCGGATTTCAAATATGCGGATAAAATTCTTGAACGCTGGCACGAAAACAACGTACATACCATGTCTGATGTCAAAAGACTGGACGATGCACATACCAGACGTGCCGCAGGCGGACAGGCAGCCGAACCGAAGCGCACCGCTGCCAACGGCTTCAACGCATTTCCGCAGCGGGATTATTCCGGCGGCGACCTTACCGCTCTGGAAAACGCCCTGCTGGCACGGCCAAGTTCTCACTAATTAAAGGAGTGTCCATATGTATCAGGAGGAACAACATTACAGCCGTCTGCTCCGCCGCTATGAAGAAACCCGCGTGCAGCATCTGCGTGAGCAGAGGGAACGGCGTAAAAAAATCTATACCGAGCTTCCGGAGCTTTCCTGTCTTGATGACCGTCTGGCAGAAGGCTCTGTGCTTGCAGCCAAGACCGCTCTCGACGGTGATACCACCGCTCTGGATCAGCTAAAGGAAACCAATCGCCGCATTTCCGAACAGAAAATACAGCTTTTACTGAATGCAGGCTATCCGGCAGACAGTCTGGAGCTGACTTACACCTGTCCGGATTGCAAAGATACCGGATTTATCGGTTCCGAACGGTGCCATTGCTTTAAACAGGCTCTGACCCTTTCTCTTTCCGAGAACTCCACGTTGTTCCACATCCTGGAAAAAGAAAATTTTTCCACCTTTTCCTTTTCCTATTACGATGACATGACCGCTGACCCTCAGCTTCACCTCACACCAAGAGATCATATCCGTAAGGTTGTGGCAGACGCAAGACTGTTTGTGGAAGAGTTTGACAGCACCTACCGAAATCTTTTTATCTACGGCAATACCGGAGTCGGGAAAACCTTTTTAACCAACTGCATTGCAAAGGCACTGCTGGATACGGCACACCATGTCGTTTACATGACCTCACACACATTGTTCGAAACCCTGGAGACCCACCAGTTTTCCCATACGGAGCAGAAAGAAAGCTCCACCCTGTACCGTTATATTTTTGACTGTGACCTGCTCATCATTGACGATTTGGGCACGGAGCTTTCAAATACTTTTACAAACGCTTCGCTTTATACCTGTATCAATGAACGCCACCTGAACCAGCGGTCAACCATTATTTCCACAAATCTTTCTCTGGAACAGCTGCGTGACCGTTACAGCGAACGTATTTTTTCGCGTATTACGGGAAATTATACGTTACTCAAGCTGATTGGAAAGGACATCCGTGTTTTAAAACGCATGGAGGAAGCCCGTAAAGATGCTTTTCACTAGACAGGGATTATTTTCCTGCCTTTCTTGACAAAGCCGCCTTCCCATAGTATGATAGAAAACGCAAATGGGCAGTATAAAAAATATTACATAACAAAATCGGAGGAGAAGATTATGCCACTTCAAGAAGATTACGTTGCTACCCTGCCTGTCGGCAAGCTTGGTGTTATTGCGCTGGAAAGCTGCCAGCAGATGGGAAAGAAGATTGATGAGTACCTTGTCGATTGGAGAAATACACGGGTCCATGAGGTGCACACTCCTACCGTTTTATTAGATGGCTACCGCAGGGATTCCTATCTCGTGGATACCAAATGTCCGCGGTTTGGCTCCGGCGAAGCCAAGGGACTGATTAAGCAGTCCGTCCGTGGTGACGATCTCTATATTCTGGTCGATGTCACAAACTACAGTCTCACCTATTCGGTCTGCGGGCAGCTGAGCCATATGTCACCGGATGACCATTTTCAGGATTTAAAGCGTGTGATTGCTGCCGCCGGCGGTAAGGCGCACCGCATCACGGTAATCATGCCGTTTCTTTATGAGAGCCGTCAGGACAAGCGCAGCTCCAGAGAATCGCTGGACTGTGCCGTTGCTTTGCAGGAGCTCATCAACATGGGCGTAGAAAGCATCATCACGTTTGACGCACACAATCCAAGCGTACAAAATGCCATTCCGTTAAAGACCTTTGAATCCGTTCCGCCGACCTACCAGTTTGTAAAGGCATTGCTGCGTTCTACTCCGGATATCGTTGTAGACCCGGCACACCTGATGGTAATCAGCCCGGATGAGGGTGCAATGGGACGTGCCATTTACCTTGCAAACTCTCTCGGCGTAGATGTCGGTATGTTTTATAAGCGCCGTGATTACACCAACATCGTAGACGGTCGCAACCCGATTGTAGCGCACGAGTTTTTGGGCTCCAGCGTAGAGGAATGGATGTCGTCATCATCGACGATATGATTTCCTCCGGCGACAGCATGATTAAAACTGCAAAAGAATTAAAGGCACGTAAGGCAAAGCGTGTTTTCGTCTGCTCCACCTTTGGCTTATTCACCAACGGTCTTGCAAAATTTGACGAAGCACACGCACAGGGCTGGATTCACAAGGTGATTACAACCAACCTGATTTATCAGCCGGACGAGCTTCTTTCCAGACCATATTATGAAACCGCAGACATGAGTAAATATATTGCGCTCTTAATTGACGCACTAAACCATGACGGCTCTATCAGCGAATATTTAAACCCATCCGCGCGGATTCAAAATCTTTTAAAAAGACACGGCAAGCGTTAAAAGCCGACACACCCGGCGCATACTCATGCGCCCCTGTAATATCAGGGTCAAACGAATGTTTTGACCCTGATATTTTAATCTCCGGCTTTATATCAGGCAGCATTCGCCCTTACTCATAAAAGTCATTATAACCGGAAGAACCTGCGTCTTCCATCTGCTTCTCCCACCAGTCATCCTCATACTCTATCCAGCCGGTAGATGGCGTGGGCTCCGGTGTCGGAGCCGGCAGTCCGGATGGTGCTTCTTCCTCCGGTATTTTTGTTTCGTCTCCTTTCATACCAGTTTCGGGCATTTCCTCTGTTCCCGTCATTTCCTCTTCTCCCTGTACGCCATCCACAACGGTTTCTTTCCCGCGTTCTGTCTCTTCCTCCGGTGTCACAGGCGGTTCTGTTTCCGGCTTCCATACAGGCAGCTCTGCCGTCTCCTCCCCCTTTTGTGCGTCATCCACAATTTCTACCGGACGGTCGTCCTCATACAAAACAAAGTCTTTCCTTGGTAAATTTTCGTGAAGCGCATCCATAAAGGTCTGCCAGATATACCCCGGATAGGTATTGCCCGCCAGGCTATCGAGTGCCCTTGGCATATCATACCCTACCCAGACCGCCGTAGTGTAATAGGGCGTATACCCCACAAACCAACCGTCCTTAATATCATTGGTTGTTCCTGTTTTTCCGGCAGAAACGGAATGTTTCAGCTGTAGCTTCACTCCGGTTCCGTTCGTCATAACTCCCTGTAAAATATCCGTCATCATCCGCACTGCATTTTCTTCATAAATACGGGTTTCTTCTCTTTCCTCCCCTACAATCTCCTGTCCATCCGCAGCTGTGATTTTCACAATACAGGTTGGATTCCGGTATATACCGTCATTGGCAAGCGTGCAGTATGCGCCCGCCATTTCCAGAGTACATACCCCATAGGTCAGTCCCCCTAAGGATGCCGCCGGTACATAATCCGAAGGCACAATGTTCCTAAACTGCATATCGGTAACATAGGAAAGACCCACCTTTGGTGTCAGCACGGTTTCAAACAGCTTCCAGGCTACCGTATTTTTCGACACCTCCACCGCACGGCGCAGGGTAATTTTTCCGGAATATACCCCGTTGGCATTCCGCGGTCCGCCGGAAAAACGTTCATCCACCACAATCGTATCTGGGTAGTATCCGCGTTCCAAAAGCGGCGTATAGACAATTAACGGTTTTATCGAGCTTCCCGGCTGCCGAAAGCTCTGATAAGCGCGGTTTAAGGAATACCCGTACTCTGTTTCCCCCCGTCCTCCTACGATTGCCACCACTCTTCCGGTTTCATTTTCCACACAGGTTGCCGCCCCCTGCAGGGTATAGATTCCGTCCTCAGTCTTTTCGTCAAACTCGGAAAGCTGCTCCTGCACGGTCTGCAATAAAAGCGCCTGCTTCTCCAAATCAATCGAGGTATATACACGATAGCCACCATGATACAGCTGCTTTTGCCAGTAAGCATAGCTTTCCTCATAATACTCCAGATACGTATTCTTTTGCGCGTCCTCGGTAAAGGAATAACAAAACGGAAAACCGTTCTCCTCCATCAGCGCGCGGACGGCACAAAAAATAACAAAGGTTTCTACATAGTCATTATAAGATGTTTTCTGAGGACAAAGCTCGATTTCCTCTTCGCATGCCTCCAGATACTTCTCCCTGCTAAGCCTTCCATCCTGCACCATCTGCTCCATAATCGAATTTCGTCTTGCCAGCGTATCCGCAAAATGCCGGTATGGGTCGTAAAGAGAAGGGTTGTTTGGTATCGCGCATAAAAACATAAGCTCCGAAAAGGAAAGCTCGGCCACTCCCCTTGAAAAATAACCGTGAGCTGCCGCCTGAATTCCGTAAAAGCCGTTGGCGAAATAAATATTGTTCAAATAGTATTCTAATATTTCCGTTTTCTGATACCGCTTTTCCAATTCTGCGGCAAGAAAAATTTCGGTAATCTTCCGTTCATAGGTCTGCTCGTTGGTAAGGTAAATATTTCTTGCAAGCTGCTGGGTAATCGTACTTCCGCCCTGATAAATCGTTCCACCATGCTTTACCAGACTATAAGCAGCACGCAGATTCGCCATGTAATCCACACCCTCATGGGAGAAAAACTTCTTATCCTCTGTGACAATCATTGCTGTCACCACCTCCTCCGGAATCTCCGGATAGGTAAGATAATACATTTCCCTGCCCGACTGCAGCTTTTTGATTACGGTTCCGTCCGTTGCATAAAGAATACTGGTCTGCGACTGCTTAAAATCCTCTCCGGAGGATTCGCGCATAATTCTTTTTGCCGTTTGATAATAAGAAAGAATCCTTCTTCCATACTTTGCATAAAAGTAAAGTCCGGCAGAACCGAGTGCCAACAAAAAAAACAAAAACAGGAAGCCCAGCACCCGGCGTCTGCGCCTCTTTCTTTGCTTGCTTCCCTTGTTCGTCTCCCTGTCGGCTGGATTCTTTCCCATAAAGTACCCTCTTTCTTTCAGACTGCTTCATCTTCTTTTATATCGGCTCTTTTCCCCGATTTCCTTAGTCTGTCCGTTTCTGCTGAAAACTACTTGCCCTTTGCAAAAATTTCCTGTATAATGAACAGCAGCCGGGCAGGAGCCGATTCCTCCTGTACTTCCGGCAAGCTGTCAGTTCGAAACCTTCCTGACATTAAACAAAACTAAAGGAGAAACTGCCATGAAAAAAAGTAAAAAAAACGTCTCTGTGCGTAGCCTTACCACTGCCGCTCTTATTGCGGCGCTCTATGTCATTTTAACCGGCATTTCAGCAATGCTCGGTATCGCCTCCGGCGTCATCCAGATACGGCTTTCGGAAGCGCTGACCCTCCTTTCCTGTATCACTCCCGCAGCAGTTCCTGGCGTTGCCACCGGCTGTTTTCTGGCAAATCTGCTGACCGGAGCCCCACTGCCGGATATTCTGTTCGGCACTCTTGCCACACTGCTCGGTGCTGCAGGTGCACGCCTGTTACGCCGCTATAAATATCTGGCGCCTGTTCCGACCATTCTTGCCAACGCGCTGATTATTCCATTGATATTACAATATGCCTATGGCATAACGGAGGCATTCTGGTTTCTGTTTCTGACCATTGGTGCCGGCGAAATTATCAGTGCCGGACTTTTTGGAATTGCATTACTGCACATACTGGAAAAACACCCTATTTCTGCTTGACAAACCGGGCAAAACAGGGTACAGTTATAGTAGCTGATTTAGAACTTTTTATAAAGGAGAATGATTTATGGCTGAACAAAGAAAACCTTTAGTTACACATATTTTTACCGCAGACCCGTCCGCACATGTATTTGACGGCAAGCTGTACATTTATCCTTCCCATGATGTTGCCCTGAATTGTCCGGATGATGACAACGGCGACCAGTACCAGATGGAGGATTATCACGTTTTATCCATGGATTCCCCAGACGCGCCGTGTGTTGATAACGGTATGGTGCTTCATGAAAATGAGGTTCCGTGGGTAAGCCATCAGATGTGGGCTCCGGACGCCGCTTATAAAAACGGAAAGTATTACCTTTTCTTCCCAGCGAAGGACAAGGACGGTATCTTCCGTATCGGTGTTGCTACCAGCGATACCCCGGCAGGCAAATTTACTCCGGAACCAAACTGCATCGAGGGCAGCTACAGCATTGACCCTGCGGTTCTTGTAGATGACGACGGCAGAGCCTATATGTATGTTGGCGGTCTTTGGGGCGGTCAGCTGGAGAAGTGGCAGACCGGCGAATACACCGAGAATTACGTGGAACCGGTAAATGATGGTCCGGCTCTTGGTCCGCTCGTTGCAGAGATGACGGATGATATGCTTGCTTTCAAGGCTCCGTTACAGGAAATTCAGATTCTGGACGAGGACGGCAGCCCGATTCTTGCAGGCGACCATGACAGACGTTTCTTCGAAGCATCTTGGATTCACAAGTATAACGATACCTATTATTTTTCCTACTCCACCGGTGACACGCATTATCTTTGCTATGCAACCAGTAAGAGTCCGATGGGACCGTTTACCTATCGTGGTCGTATCTTAGAGCCGGTAAAGGGCTGGACCACGCACCACTCTATCGTTAAGTGGGGCGAAAAATGGTATCTGTTCTACCACGATGCTTCCCTGTCCGGCGTAAATCACCAGCGCTGCGTTATGTTCACTGAGCTTACGTATAACGAGGACGGTACGATTCAGACAATCAGACCTTACGAAAAATAAATTCAAAAAAGAAGCTTTTATGCAAAATGGGGCAGTCGCGTATGCGTTGCCCCATTCTTTTATTCCCATTACTTTCTTATATTCTGATAATACCGGCCTTCTTCAACTCCTCAGGCGCTTCCTGCCAAAGCGCAAGCTTATTATTTTTGAAACGGTCATCGAAGGTAACATCCTTTTCAAACCATTCCGGCGGTTCAAATTCTGCCGCTGCCGCTTCGTCCGGAAATTCCACTTCGGCAAAAACAAGCCCCGCAAGCTCTCCGGAAAATATATCCAACTCTATTGTATACGTACGGTAAGGTATCAGATATCTGGTCTTAGTAATCACACGTCCGTCTGCTTTAGAACGCAGTATTTCATAGCTTTCCTTTGTCAGCGGCAGCTCCTCCTCACGGCAGACCTGCGCCGTCCTGCCTTCCTTTTTCTCCATGCCAAGCTTTGATTTATAGCATAGCAGGTACTTTGCTTTCCCATTCTTCAAAGACCTACGTACCCGCACTACCGGCTGTGTACAAAGATACCCCTGCTCCAGCTCCTTACGGGGATATTCCGTCAGATGCTCCGGAAGTGAACGAATCGTAAACTTACGCTCAATTTCCATGCCGCTACCCCCTGATTTTTTCCTTCACAATCGCGCTGGTTACCATAACCGTAATCCCAATGCAGGCTACGAACGCCGTTACCACTACCGACTGTCTCCACAGCTTTCTTTTTCGAAGCCGTGCTGCAAGTCTCCCGTAAGAAAGCTCCGGCTCCGGCTTAGCCTCCTCCTGCGGAAAATCCTCCTGATTCAAATGAGCATACTCCCTATATACCCGCCGGCATTCCCTGCATCCCTTCAAATGCATCCGGATTTCCTTTCCGGTCTCCTCACTTACGGCATCCTCCTGAAAGAGAACAATCAAATCCTGTACCACATTACAGCTTAAACTCATCCTGCAACCTCTCCTTCAACATATTTTTTGTCCGAAAATACAGCACCTTTGCTGAGCTTTCTGAAATCCCCATAGACTCTGCCACCTGCTTAAACGACATTTCCGCATAGATACGAAGTGCCACCACCTCTAGGTTTCTCTGTGGCAGCTCCTTTAATACCTCCCGTACCTTTTCCGTAACCTCCCGTCGCAGCAGTTTGTCCTCCGCGGAATTTCGGTACTCGCTTGCTATGTAAAAATCCACCACATCCTCCAGCCGAATGGCATCTCTCGTCTGCCGTTCCTTTTTCAGATACCCGAAATAGGTATATTTGGCAATGGCCGCAAGCCATGTAAACATACTGCTGTTTCCTTTATATTTATCAAAGGAAACAAACGCCTGATAAAAGGTCTCCTGCGTCAGCTCCTCCGAAAGCTGCACATC
>CAZCON010000010.1:0-12840 GCA_964500085.1 uncultured Lachnospiraceae bacterium | reverse complement strand
AGACCGCACCGTGGGCGCTTGCAAAGGAGGAGGCAAAGGCAGACCGTCTGGCAAGTGTGCTGTATAACCTTGTAGAGAGCATCTGTATCGGTGCGTCGCTCTTAAAGTCCTTCCTGCCGGATGCGGCGGACCGGATTCTGGCGCAGTTAAATACCTCTGAGCGCAGTCAGGAAGAGTTAAAGACATATGGACTGTATGTTTCCGGCACGAAGGTAACGGAAACGCCGGAGATTCTTTTTGCCCGTCTGGATGCAAAGGAGGTCATGGAAAAGGTTGCTGTAATTCAGGAGAAGCAGCGCGCGGAGGCAGCGGCAGAGGCGGCAGCCGAAGCAAAGCGTCTTGGGCTTCCGGCTCCGGGGGCAGAGGAGCAGACTGAAGCGTCCGTGATTGACATTGAAGCAAAGCCGGAAATTACTTATGATGATTTTGCAAAGCTTCAATTTCAGGTAGGCGAAATCATTGCCTGTGAGGAAGTAAAAAAATCCAAGAAGCTTTTGTGTTCCCAGGTAAGAATTGGCAGTCAGGTAAAGCAGATTGTATCCGGTATCAAGCAGCACTATTCCGCGGAGGAAATGGTAGGCAAAAAGGTAATGGTTCTTGTGAACTTAAAGCCGGCAACGCTTGCGGGCATTGTTTCCGAGGGTATGCTTCTTTGCGCTGAGGATGAGAATGGCGAGCTGGCATTGATGATTCCGGAAAAGAAAATGCCGTCCGGAGCAGAGATTTGTTAAGAAAAATGCAGGCAAGCCGGTAGTTTTGCAGAAGCTTAAAGAAATCTTAATCGTTTCAAAGAAATAGGTTCATCTTTTTGTGTTAGAGTGGTATCAGAATGATAAAAGGAGAGAGGGATCTATGAGCTTAAAAAACGAAAGAAGAGACTATGATTTGGAGGCACTGGAGCGCAGTCTTACGGAAAGAAAGCCTTCTCTGTGGAGAAAAATAAAAGAGCTGGAAGGGAGAAAGGGAATGCAGGTATTTCAGTGGATTACTTTAGCGGTGCTTGTACTGTATGGGATATTTGCATTCCTTTACACAACGGTTGTGCTTTATACATCGGGAGCAGGCACTTCATTCCTGTGGTTTTGGCCGCTGACCTTTGGAATTGCACTTGTGGCGGTCATTGGTCTGTTTCTGGTGCTGACAGACAGACTTTTGTATCTGAAGACGGCGGCAATGCTTTTTTGCAGTTTGTTCTGGCTTTGTCTGATAGGATTTCTGGCTGTGGAGGCGGTGATTTTCTCTGCGGGCAGAAAAGCACCGAAACCTTCTGCGGAATATGTGGTGATTCTTGGCGCACAGGTGCGGGGCGAAACACCGTCGCTGGTGCTGAATGCGAGGATTCAGGCGGCGGCAGGATATTTGACGGAATATCCGGAGGCAATGGCGGTGGCCTCAGGCGGACAGGGAAGCGGGGAGAGCATCAGTGAAGCAGAGGCAATTAAGCGCGGACTGATGCGTCTGGGAATTGCGGAGGAACGTATTTTGCTGGAGAATCGTTCTACCAGTACATCGGAGAATTTATCCTATTCTGCTGAGATAATACGGCAGAGGGGCGGAGAGCTGACGGCAGGGGTGGTGCTTGTTACCAATGATTTTCATGTGTACCGGGCAGTCCGGCTTGCAGAAAAGCTGGGCTATACCGAGGTATCGGGGTTGGGTGTGACAGATTTTTTTGCCGTGACCATCCAGTATTATGTGCGGGAGTTTTTTGCGGTAATTTTAGAGGGAGCCCGCGGAAATTTTTAGAGAAGGAATAAGACGCTATGATTTTTGATACACATGCACATTATGATGATGAGGCTTTTGATAAGGACCGGGAAACGGTGCTGTCCGGTCTGGCAGACCGGGGCGTAGGATCGGTCGTAAATATTTGTGCAGCTCCGGCATCCCTGAAACGGACTGCGGAGCTGGTGGAACGCTATCCGTTTGTGTATGGTGCAGTCGGGATTCATCCGGATCACGCCGGAGAAATTACAGAGGAACTGTTTGCAGAGCTTTCCTGTCTTGCGGAGAAGGAGAAAATAGTTGCCATCGGAGAAATCGGACTGGATTATTACTGGGACGCGTCACCGCATGAGACGCAGCGTTACTGGCTGGAGCGTCAGCTTGTGCTTGCGCTGGAAAAAGAGCTTCCGGTAGTGATTCATTCCAGAGAGGCGGCGCAGGAGACATTTGAAATAATCAGCCGCACATACAAGGAATCCGGCGGGCGGCTGCGGGGCGTGATTCACTGTTTTTCCGGGTCGGCAGAGCTTGCAGGGCAATATACCGATATGGGATTTTACATCGGTGTGGGTGGTGTTGTTACCTTTAAGAACGGGAAAAAACTAAAAGAAGTGGCAGCAACGGTTCCGTCGGATAAGCTGGTGATAGAAACGGACTGTCCGTATCTGGCACCGGAGCCTTATCGCGGAAAGCGAAACGACTCAGGTCTGCTTTCCCATGTGATAGAACATATTGCTGCCCTGCGTGGAATAACCGCAGAGGAAGCAGAGCAGCTGACAGAGGAGAACGCAAGGAGGCTGTATGGCTTGGAGCGCAGGTGAGAAAGCTTTGTGGTGAGAACGAAATGATGTCTTTCGGAAAACGAAAGAAATCGCCCGCAATGCGGAAGGAAAGGATAGATATGGCAACCTTAGGAAATCCAAAAGAAACCATAGCAATATTGAATCAGTACGGATTTAATTTTCAAAAGAAATTTGGTCAGAATTTTTTGATTGATACGCATGTGCTGGAAAAAATCATCCGGGCAGCAGATATCACAAGGGAGGACTGCGTGCTGGAAATCGGACCGGGCATCGGTACAATGACCCAGTATCTTTGTGAAGCTGCGGGAAAGGTGCTTGCTGTAGAAATTGATAAGAATCTGATTCCGATTTTAACGGAGAATACCCTTGCTGCCTATGATAATGTAAGGGTCATCAATGCCGATGTTTTAAAGCTGGATTTAAGAAAGCTGGCAGAGGAAGAAAACGGGGGGAAGCCGATTAAGGTGGTGGCAAATCTGCCCTATTATATTACCACGCCGATTATCATGGGGCTGTTTGAATCGAAGGTGCCGCTTGCGTCCATTACGGTAATGGTACAAAGAGAGGTGGCAGATCGTATGCAGGCAGGTCCCGGAAGCAAGGATTACGGCGCGCTGTCTCTGGCAGTGCAGTATTATGCAAAGCCGTATATTGCTGCAAATGTGCCGCCGAATTGCTTTATGCCGCGGCCTAATGTCGGCTCTGCGGTTATCCGGCTCACACTGCATGAGAGACCGCCGGTGGAGGTGGCAGATGAGAAGCTGCTGTTCCGGCTGATTCGTGCCTCCTTTGCCCAGCGAAGAAAAACATTGGTCAACGGACTGACCAATTCGCCGGAGCTTTCCTTTACAAAGGAGGAGGTAACGAAAGCGTTAGAGGCCTGTTCCTATCCGGCAGCCATTCGTGGGGAAGCCCTGACTCTGCAGGAGTTTGCACGGCTTGCGAATCAGCTGGCAGAGAAGTAAAATGCAGTATGAGCCGGCGGTCTCTTTATGGATTCTCGCTGTTGCGCTCCGGATTGCGGTTCTTTTTTCTCTTTTCCGGAAGAGCGGAGTTGATGAGCTTCCGGAGAGGAGAGTAGGTATAAAAGGTGAGCAACGATTCCAGCGTATATTTTAGAATGTTGGCCGGAAGAATGGAACAAAAAAGGAGTGTTCCCCAGTTGTTTATAAACGGCAGGAGAGGAATGGCGGGAGTGCCGTCTGTTCCGTGAAGGAGAGTTTCGATGCCGTTATTTCCAAGAAACATAGGGAAGGTAATAAAACGGTTTATTACAAGTGCCATAAAAGAAACAAGAAGAGTACCGGTAATCATGCCAAGAATGGCTCTGCGTTTCGTCCGTCTTCTCAGGTAGAAAAAGGAAGCCGGAAGAACGTAGGAAAGCGTCAGAAGCAGATTGGAAAGCTCACCGACATAATGCGTTGTTGACGGCTTTACAAGAATCTTAATTACAATTTTCACCAAGGAAATTGTAATTCCCCAGAACGGTCCCATCATAAAGGACCCCAAAAGAACAGGAACATCGGAAAAATCAATACCGATAAAGCCAAAGGTGAGGGGATTTGGAAATTCAAGTGTCATCAGAACAGCGGCCATGGCACCGAACATGGCAGAAAGCACCAGATGATGTGTAAGTGAGGTCTGTTGGTTATGATTACTTTTGGATTGTTTCATAGATATATCCTCCTTTTCCCATCCGGACTATACCGTCGGTACCGGAATTGATAAGCATCTCACCGGTTCGGCTCCCTTTCGGAGTTCGTGGACTATACCACCGGTCAGGAATTGCACCTGTCCCAAAAGAAAATCCGTGTGGTCTGCGCGTACCACACGGACTTAGTATACAGGATTCTATGCAACTTGTAAAGAGCAGGTTCGCAAATGGAATCCCTTTTTTGTGTTTACTTAGTTTGCAGTTTTGTAGGTAACGGAATCAATCTGAATCCCTGCAGGTCCTGCTGCTGCATTTTCGGAGGTGGAAAGCGTCATAGTAACCGTCAGGCGGGAGCCGTCCTTTTTGGCAATGACAGCCTCCAGCGCAAGGGCTCCGTTTTCCTGCTCCGGAGTATTAACAGAGGTCAGTCCTCCTGCATAATTGCCGCGGCATGGAACGTAATAAACATCGTCCAACAGTACAATTTCAGTGCCCTCGGTCGTCAGGCTGTCGGAATCATAGGTGCCCGCGGTGGCGGCGCGGAGAACATTATCCAGATTTGTTTTGGAAAATGCGTAGCAAAGATATTCTGAGGAAATTTCCGGGTATACTGTTGCGCTGTTGGCTAAAAACAGGTCAGCATAGGCAGTGATAAAGCTGCACAGGAAATCGTTTCCGAGAATGGTTGCGGAAAGGTCCAGAGTATAATCTGTTGCGTCCTCACTGGTAACGATATAGTATGCGGCAGCAATCCGTCCGAGCAGAGCTGGGGCAGAACCGTTTTCCGGAACAACAAGACCGGAGGCGGTGTCCTCATCCGTGCGCTTGTATTCTCCGGCAAAGGCAGCATAGGTATTTCCCTGCGCTGCGGTAACCTTTACGGAGTCTGTTGCAAAGGTAAAGGTAAGCTTTTCGCCGTCTGCTTCGTAAATCATGTCAGCCCCTGTGGTATAGGAAAGCGGGGCATTCAAAACCAGCGGAGAGGAGCTGTCCTTTAAAAACAGCATACCAATGACTCTCCAGCCGCTTTCTGAAATGTAAATGGTTAAATTGGCATCCTCTCTGGTAAAATAACCGCCAAGGGCAATATATTCCGCACTGCTGCCAGCTGCACCGTTTGGTGCAAGAGTAACTGTCGGAACCTCCTCTGTCGTTTTTTCCTTTTTGGAACAGCCTGCAAAGGTGGCTGCCATCAAAGCTGCAAGGGCAGCTGTTGCTAAAAATCGTCTCATAATACATCCTTTCTGAGCGGCGGAAATCCCACCTGCTTCTAATCTGATACCTTTGAGCGTTCATATATTTCAGCCTGCCTGTTCAAAAGCTCAAGATTCAGTATAACTTGAATTGCAAAAAAAAGCTACAAGAAAATTTAACCTTAAGAAAAAATTATGGTGTCAGGCTCAAATTATAAAATATGGTTTGTTCCGACGGCGGTTATCTGTATTCCTTGGTGTCTGAGGCGCCGGAAATAAGAAAGGGTTCCGTGGAGGAAAGCACATGGGAGTCGCTTCCTACCTGCGCCACGGAAATCGTCAGTTCATTTGCAGGCTCAAAGCCTGATACGGACAGCTGCTGCGGATTGATAAAGGTTGTGGTACATTTTTTGCCATTGACATAGACAATGCTGTAGGGAGTAAAGGACTCTCCGCTGACATAAAGGAGAGAATCCCTGCGGTCGCTGCCGCCCTGAAGCAAAGCTGTTGTTATTTTAATTTCCTGTGTGCCGAACTGTAAGTCGGTAGCGACAAACGGAAGAACGCCCTCGTAGCTGTCCTTTGGTCCGTAAAGTACATCGTATTCCAACAGCTCCATATCGGTGAGATAGGTAGCGGACCTGCTTTGCGTCTGGTGAAAGCGTGTGAACAGTCCTTCGTGAATGCTATAGCAGTTTAATACATGAGAGGAAAGCGCATAAGCCTCCAGATTCTGATCTGCAAATCCGGTGGTGCTGCGGTTGTTCCAAATAACATACTCCGTCTCAAAGAGAGAACCGTTTTCCAGAGTGTCATCCGTGAACGGGAAGGATGGAAGATGGTCACCGTACAGTACAAGAACCACCTCCTCCGGGTAGGCTTCCAGCGTGGTTAAAAGCTCTGCAAGAAAGGCATCCATTTCATACAGCTGATTTACAAAATACAGGATGCCATAATAGGAGTCGGCAAGCTCTTCCGGCAGGGAAAGCACGGAAATGGCAGGGCTTTCCAGAATTTCCTCATCTGGGTAAGCACCGTGTCCCTGTACGGAGATAGTGTAAATTAAGTCCTGCCCTTCGGTGGAGATAAGGGAGTTCATAATTTCCTTTACCAGTATCTTATCCTTTGCCCAGCCGAGAGGAGTGGTTTCATAGGTGCCCATATATTCAATCGGGGTAAAGGTATGAAAGCCAAGCTGGGAAAACACCTTGTCGCGACCGTAAAAGGTGCCGTCGTTGTTATGGATGGCATGGGCAGTCAGACCGAGTGCGGAAAGGTTGTAGGCAAGGCTTTCACAGGTGGATTCTTTTAAAATGGTTTTATACGGATACTCCCCCGGACCGAAAAAGTCCAGATTCATGCCGGTCAGAATCTCAAACTCCGTGTTTGCCGTACCGGCACCCACGGAAGGCACGGTAAGAAAACCGGAAGAATAGGTTTCCTTCAGGCGGCGGAAAGTAGGAACCGGATCCTCTGAGAATGTGGCACCGGTGATATAGGTTGGGTCAAAAAAGGATTCCAGCTGTACGAATACAAAATTCGGATGTGCCGTGGAGCTGTATTCCGGTGCTTCGGACGGTGCAGGAGAAGCAGTGGCATCCGGAGCGGCAGTCGGCTGCGGGGATGCAGTTACAGCCGGCGGCGTAGTGGCAGCAGGTGTGTTGGTAAGAGAGGAAATGATACGGTCGATTTCCTCTTCGGAGTAAGAGGCGGGCTTGGAAATGCCGGTGCCGAAAATGCTGGCAAAAAAGCAGTAGGGAAGCCCGTTGGTATGAAAGGCCTGTGCAATATTGCCAAAATTGCGCTCCAGCACGCCGCAGGAAACAAAAAGCTTTGTGGAGCATACACTTGCCAGAAGAAGCAAACCAAAGAGCAGTCCCGAAAAAAGCGGTGAGGTGCCCTGTGTTGCTTTTTTGGTATGGCGGAATAAAAGGACGCCAAGGAGGGCGGCAAGAAGAATTGCAATTATCAGCAGTACAAGCTGAAACGGTTTAAGGTAGTGCCCCATGATTGCAAAAGCAGAATCCAGCAGTAATAAATCCACGGCGGTGAACGGCGTGGTACGAAACTGCAGCAGTACAAAATCCGTAATGCCTACCGTAAGCCAGAGGATGCTGATCAGAAACAGCACAAACCTTCTTCTTTTAAAGAAAAAGGAGAGGGCGAGGGTTGTGCCGATTAGCAGTGTATTATACAAAAAGACCAGAGGAGAGGTGAAAAGATACAAAAACGGTTTTATCACCGATTCCCTGGAAAACGCCTCGATACAAAGATGTAAAGCGGCTGCCGGCGGCAGACACTCTGTGGCAAACAGCCGGAACTGCCGGCCAAGTTTATGCAAAAAAGAAAAGAATTTTTGTGAGTTCATAAAGCCTCCTGTTTTATACCGGGTTATGATAAACGGTTTTACAAAGAAACCGTAAAGGATCAGGTCAAACTGGGTATAGCATAGCACAAAAGAAAGGAAACCGCAAGAAGGCAGAGAAAGGCTTAAGAAAATCTTTTGAATTTGCGATTTGCGGAGGGGGACGCTTTTCCCATTGTCTTTTTTTGTGGTTTATGCTATGATAATGACAGGGAAAAGCCCGATTTTTCAAGCAGAGGACAGGAAAATGATTGTTACGGCGAGAGTGTTGAGGGAGCGGACCCGTCAGGCGGTCTGCGAAAGAATAGAAAAATGTGAAAAACGAGGCGGCGTGTCTGCTTCGCTTTTTTTGGATACGGAGTTAAATGATGCACTGCCGCGGGCGAAATGCCTGTATTTCTTCGGAGGAAAACGTAACTGGAAGGGACTGCTTTCCGTGTTCTATCCGACAGAGCGGGAGGCAGAGTTTACGGCGGCTGTGGAGGAGCAGCATACATCAGTGCTGTCCGCGCTGTTCCGGGCGGCGTTAAGGGAATGCAAACGGTGGGGGATAGAGGAGTGCCATATGGTAGTAAATCCTGCCGGCGGGTTCCGGCTGCCGGAAGGGTGCGGAGTGCAATTTATCTATTCTCATTCCGAGTATGTGCTGTGCTGTAAAGCAGAGCGTCTGCGGCTGCCCACGGCAGAGCGCGCGGAGGAAACGGCAGTGCGGGGCATTCTGAAAAAAACAGAGGAGCAGGATGGAACGTTGCATTACCGTCTTTTGGCAGACGGAGCAGTGGTGGCAGAATGTCTGGCAGCTCCGTATGAAGGACGCTCCGGGTGGTATTTGTATCAGCTGGAGACAAGGGAAGCCTTCCGGCGACGCGGCTTTGCCACCTGCCTACTTCGTGAGGCGGCAGGAGAGCTTATGGTACAGGGCGCAGAGATGCTGCGGCTGCAGGTTTCCTCTCAAAATGCTCCGGCAGAACGGTTGTACCGCAGACTCGGTTTTTGGACAGGGGAACAGCTGGATTACTATAGAATTGTGGAGGTGTAAACGGATGCCGGTGGATGACGCAGCGGGAATGGAGACAATGGACGGGATGAGTCGGCCGGATGCAAAAAGGCAGGCAGATCTGGAGGCGAAGGAGCGTGCCTATCAGCGACGACAAAGCAGAAAAAGGGCAAAGGAAGAGCGTTTGAAAAGTGAGCAGGAGGAAGCAGAAGCGCAGCAGAAGCAGGAGGAAGAACGCTTTATGCGGGAGGCGCTGCGGCAGGCAAAAAAGGCGGCGGCACTTGGCGAGGTCCCGATTGGCTGTGTGCTTGTTTGTGACGGTGAGATTGTGGCGCGTGGGTATAACCGCCGGAATACCGACAAGACTACGCTTGCACATGCAGAGGTGGCGGCAATCAAAAAAGCCAGCCGGAAATTTCAGGACTGGAGACTGGAGCACTGTACGCTGTATGTGACGCTGGAGCCCTGTCCCATGTGTGCCGGAGCCATTGTGCAGGCGAGGATACCAAAAGTGGTGGCAGGCTGCATGAACCCAAAGGCCGGCTGTGCCGGGTCAGTGCTTAATCTTTTTCAGACACCGGGATTTAATCATAGGGTGGAGTTTAAGCAGGGAGTTCTGGAGGAAGAGTGCTCCGGACTGTTGCATGATTTTTTTCGGAATCTGCGTCAAAACCGCGGGAGGATTGAAAAATAACTTTTCTTTACAGGGAAAAAGGAGTATACTGTAGTTTGGAAGGTTTTTTGTTTTTTTTAGTGCGTGAGGTGATAAAATGGCTATTACAATCAAGAGGAATGCAATGAACCCGGTTCTGAAGGGGGAGCTTTTGTTTGCCGAGGGCGAGACAGCGGAGTTTTTTTTCATGCTGTTAAAGGGAAAGCTGACGTTAAAAAATAAAAATCTTAAACTGGTACTTGGAAATTATGATGTGATTGCGCCATGGGAGCTTATTACGGGAGTACACGGTATGAGCTGTGTGGCAGACGAGGATTGTGTCGTATATGCGGTTCCGGCAAAGCGGGTAGAGGATATCCGTGCGTTTCTGGAAGCGAACAGAGAATGGAGCGGCAGATGCATTTTGTCTCTTGGACGTATGCTTGCGGAGCTTGTATCCTGCCGGAATACCTATGAGAAGGAAGCAAAGCTGTTGCCCGGTGTGGTAGGAGAGCTGTACCGTCAGTATGCGGCGCGTTGCAAGGAGGAGGAGCTTCGCGCCTCGGAGCTGCCGGAGGCGGCAAAGGAGGAGCCTGTTCTGACAGAGCTGCCGGAGCAGCTTGCTTATTATAAGGAGCTTGGGAATGTTCCGCCGGAGATTCAGATGGCATTTTTTCTGGATGGAGCAACCATGACGATGCGCCATATCGGAGAGCAGACGGCGCTTGCACAGACCCTGTTTGCGGAATGTGGCAGGCAGGGAGACTTTTTGAGAAAGCAGGGTGCCGTGCTGATAAATGCGGGGGCAGATAATTTGTTCTATTATCTTTGTGAGCTGGGGGAAACGGCAGTCACGGATGGAACAAAACGAACGGCGCTGCTTTTGCGGGATGTGTTGGAAAGAAAACTGGAGGAGCTGACTGCTGTTTTTGAACGGTGTGCCGGAGTTCCCTTCGCAGCACAGAAGCAGCGAAGAGAAGCAAGAAAGCAGGGCGCAGGGGCAGTGGTGGCTGTGGAAGAGCCGTGTAAGGACGCTCTGGGACAGATTTTTGCTTATGCGGGCGTTTCGGAGGAGCGGCTTACGGAGTATACCGGTCTGCTGAAGAGCTTTGCGGCACTGGAAGATAAGACCTCTACGGAGGATGAGGTGAGAAAGCTTAGGAAACGGCTTGCCGATGGCTTCTACCGCCTGTACGAGACGGTATTTTGCAAGGCATACCGGAAGGAGGACAAGGAGCTTCCGTTGCCGATAGTGCTGTTTTTGAATTTTGGATTGTTGGATGAGCGGCTGATTACCCGCGCGCAGCTTCTGGAGCTGGAAACGCTGTCCATAACGCCGGTATCCTCCCGAAAGGAGGGACTGCACGTGTTTACGGTCCGAGAGTGGCTGACTTGGGTATACGAAGGAAAGCGTGAGCCTTCCAAAAATGAGTTTGATCAGGAGTATTCTGAGATGCTCCGTGACATGAAAAAGAGCGGGCAAATCAATGCGGAGCAGGAAGCAGCTATGCTGAAGAATCCAAAGGAACGTCTGCATTATGAGATACAGAATCTGTTCCGGTATAACCATCGTCTGGTAAACGGCCAGCTTAGTATTTTTGTGCCGTTTTTGTATGCAGAGCTGCTTGGCGGGGGCGTGGAAACCGCGTTTCTTTCCAAGGAAAGAATTGAAGCAGGGCTGAAGGCGGTATGCAATGTGGATTATTCTTTGTTTTACCGGGAATTTTTGTATGTGAATAAGGAGCTTGGGATTGAGAAGGAATACCGTGTATCTGAGGTGCTGCCGGATGTCATTTTATTTCCGACGATGGGCAGCAAGAGTATTATGTGGCAGGATATCAGCTGCCGCAGAAGAGATACGCCGGGCAGATTTCTTCTTCCAATATTTGTTGAGACCTCTCCGGAGGATTTGTTAATCCGGGTTTCCGGACGATACCGCTGGGAGCTCTGCCGTACCATTCAGGGAGCGGCATGGAACAACATTCAGGTAAAGTCCCTGACCTCGGAGTACACGGATTATCTGATGTATTATAAAAAGAACCGTGACATTTCCGAGGAACGTAAGGAAAAGATAAAGACGCAGCTGCAAAAGGCGAAAAACAGCTATCGTGAAGTGTTTGCGATGGATTATGAGGTCTGGATGAAGAACGAAGCTGCCGGAGCGATTAAGCTGAACAAGGTGGCGCGAGAGATTCTTGCCACCTACTGCCCGTTTGATCTGCCAATTCGCAGACAGTTGGCAGCGCAGCCGGTTTTTGAGGAGGCAATGGCAAGACAGACCAGAGAACGGGCTAAAAAAATCCGTGAAACGGAGCTCCGGAATTTTGCTATTACAAAGAACGGGACGAAGCTTCCGCAGGAGCTGGAGGACACTCTTACATACTATAAAAGTCATTAGACAGGAGGAGCAATATGGACGGCACCTATCAGATGCTGCATGACATCATAGATTTTCATAGCGACCGTATGCGGAATCTGAGACGGTATTATCCGTTTTTCTATTTGCAGAACACCGCGTTTCATCTGTTTCAGGAGGGAAAATACGCCTTCCTTGACATGGGATATCTTACGCTGGCGGTGCTTCGGTTTTTTATTGAGGAAAACCAGTTTAACGATCGGCCGGTGCAATATATGCAGGTATATGAGTTTCTGGCAGGCGTGCTGGCAAGAGAGTTTGACCTGACGCTTCCGAAGGACGAGGAGAAGGAACTGATCGATTACATTTTTGATAAGCTTAAAAATGACGGAAAGCCGTTTATTATGGAGTATTTTGATCCGGTAAAAAAGGCAAAGGCAACCGTCCGGATGAAGCTGATTGATGCCACACTGTCCGGCAGTACGGTGCTTTATACCGTAACGGCAGATGCCATTGAGTTTTATCTGGACACGAAGGAAATCCGCGAAGAAAGTAAAATAAACATTCAGCAGGTTCTGCTGGAAAAAATGATACATACGAAAAATTTTAAGGGCGGGATTGATGTGATTTGCCGGATTAACAGTGAGGTGAATCGTCTGCGTTTACAGAAAAAGGAGGTGCTTGCCCTGCTTGGCAGCAATGTGTTTGACGGGGTTAAGGCGCTGGAGGAGTTTAACCGGACTGGGACACGCTGGTTTTCCGAGGAGCAGAAGCTGTTTTCCCACAATATGGAGCTGATGGAGCGGGCGCGTGCAAGGGCAGAGGAAGCGGTAACCGGAGAACGGGACAGAGAGACGCTTGGTGAGATTTACCAGCTGGAAACAGAGCTGAAAAAAGCAATGGCAAATCATGAGGAGCTGCTTTCGGATTGTATGGACCTGCAGGTACGGGCAGATGAAATGATTCGGAAATATAAATTCAGCCGATTGCGTGGAGCGTTTGATTTTCGTGCTTTTGTGACGGCGGCAGAGGAGGCGGAGGATATGTCCCTGCTGTCTCATTTGATTGAGCCGTTGCTGCTGCCAAGGCTGCGAA